>NZ_NFOE01000106.1 GCF_002179635.1 Campylobacter jejuni
TATTATTTTGCTGATGAAAATTATTTAATAAGAACTTTAGCTAATCCTTCGCATTTAACACTTCAAAGTCAAAAGAATAAAAATATCATTTATATAAGTTATCATAGTGCTAAAGATGATTTAACCTCAGCTGAATATAAAATTTCTATGATAGAAATTTTAAAATCCTTAAATTATGAAGTAGATTTTCATCTAATAGATGAAAAAGATATAGATGGTAAATTTATTAAAGATTTAACTCATGGGTGTGGAATTCCTGATAAGACTTTATTTAATAAAGAATTACCTATTATGCTTGAAAAATTAAAAGATAAAACATTTAGTATAAAAGAAGATAGTATATCTTATCCTTGTAAAAATAAAGTTTTTACCTTTAAAGATAAAAATGAT
>NZ_NFOE01000028.1 GCF_002179635.1 Campylobacter jejuni
ATATTTTTTATTATCAAGTTTGAAAAAATATATTTATATATTAAAAAAATAATTAATTTTAAAAATTAATGTTGAATTATATTTTTTTATAATATAATCACGATTAGTTTTTTATTATATAAAAAAGGTGCAATGATGACTCAAGAAGAATTAGATGCTTTAATGAATGGCTCTGAAGATTTAGATCTTGACTCTGTAGAAGATGAAGATTTAAAAAAACCAGAAACAGATTATGAGGATGAAGAAAAAAATAAAAAAATTGTCGATGAGATGATAAATGGCGATTATAAAGCTAGAGCAGATATGGCTT
>NZ_NFOE01000068.1 GCF_002179635.1 Campylobacter jejuni
AATATTTTCCAAAGCATAACCATTACCATTAAAAGTAGATGTAAAAGATTTACTCCAACTATCATCTGTATACCCCACCATATACTCAGGTTTAAAATCATTTTTAAAGTCTATTGTTTTTATAAGTCTAAATTCTTCAACATCTCTTGTATCACCTCTATCGTTATTCCAAGCATCAGCAAATATAGCCCATTCACCTACTGAGTCTATAGTAAGGTATTGTTTAAAGTCTATTTTTTGAACTTTATTCTCGGTTACTTTATTATTATTGTCTATATAATTAGCTAAAGTAAAACCATCAGCACCTACAAACTTATAACCACCATCTTCAAATGCACTCATGCTAGCTGCTATGCTAACACTTTTTAAAGCTGTAAGATAATTGGTTTTATTTCCTGCAAAAGAGCCAGGATTTAATACTAAATCATTTCCCACTAAATGCGTAGTAGAGTTTTTATTTCCAACTTTACCACCTTGTATATCTACCTTATTCCCTATAAGTAATACATTATTAGCATTAATATTACCCATATTTACTACATTGCCTGCTTTTTGTGGTTTAAACACTGGCGAAAAAGCTGCACCTTGTTCTTGTGTGGATTTAGCAAATTTCCACATATCCCCATCACTCATCGACGAAGTCGAAGCCACAAAGCGATTAGCATTGATAGTTCCTGTTTTAGTAATGATTACTCCATTAGGATTAATTAAAAAGA
>NZ_NFOE01000126.1 GCF_002179635.1 Campylobacter jejuni
TACTAATATTTCATTAACAAACGCAGAATGTTAATATTTTATTTATAAATTTTTGCTTAAAGATAAATAGGACTGAAATAGTTTTAAATTTATAAATACCCTAAAAATAGTAGTTTAAAAGAAAAAAATATTATAAAATTTTAACATATTTTTTTACTAAAGATATGCTTAGTAAACTGGTAATAAACACAAAAAAAATATAAAAATAAAAATATTTCTCATACATAAAATTAACGATAAAGGGTGTTAAAAAGCCTAAAATCGCATAAGAAATATTATAAGCAAAAGAAAGACCGCTTGATTTTAATTCTGTAGTAAAAATTTGGGTCATAAAAATAGGAGCAAAAGCTATAATACCTTGTGCAAAACAAGCAAGCAAATAAAACATTAAAAACCACTCATTATAAAAGCTAAAACTTATGCCAAAAATTCCAAAAAACAAAGTAAAAATCAAACAAATTCTAAAATGTCCTAAAAAATCTGCTAAATATCCTTGCACTAAACTTCCTAGTATGATCATCACTATGGCCAAATTTTGATATGTTAAAGCAGTAGTTTTACTTACTCCTAACAAGCTTTCAAAATATTGTGGCAATATCATTAAAGTAGCTACTCCGCTTGTTAAAACCACAGTAAGTAAAGCACATATTAGCATACTTTTTTTATGTGTTTTTAAAGCTTGTAAAAGTGGGAAATTTAAGATTTTTTCTTTTTCTTTTATATCTTTAAAAGCTGGTGTTTCATTAAGCTTTGTACGTAAAAATAAAGCTAAAATACCAAAAAATCCTCCTATAAAAAAAGGAATTCTCCAAGCAAAGCTTTCTACTTCTTCTTTATCAAAACACATATATATACTTAAAGTCGCTAAATTTCCAAGTAATAAGCCTAAAGTCAAAGTCGCTGAAATAAAACCAAGTGCTAAGCCAAGTCTTTTTTTACTCACAAATTCACTCACAAAAATCCAAGCACTACTAACTTCAGCTCCTATTGCTAGTCCTTGAGCTATCCGTATAGTAAAAAGCATAAAAGTAGCAAAAAGTCCTATACTTTCATAAGTAGGTAAAAAGGCTAAAATAAAACTCGGTACGACCATTAAAAGCATGCTAATATAAAAAACATTCTTACGTCCTTTAATATCTGCAAAATGCGCTAAAACAACAGCTCCAAAAGGTCTAGCTAAATACCCTGCCCCAAAGGCTACATAGGTATAGATTAATGGCCAAAAATCATCATTTTGAGGAAAGAAAATTTTTGCAAAAACACTTGCAAAGAAGATAAATAAAACAAAATCATAAAATTCCAAAATACCACCTAAAGAAGCATAGATGGTATTTTTTAAAGCTTTTTGCATTATTAAATTTTGCCACCTTCGATTACTACATCATCGGCTTTTATATCATCGCTAAAAAATGGTTTTAAGGTTTCATCATAAGCTTTATGAAAAAATTGTTCATTTTGTAATTTCAAAATCAAATCATTGATAAAATTTAACATAGCTTTATCGCCTTTTTTCACAGCAGGAGCTATAACATCATGATTTCCGAGTTCTTTAATTACTACTTCAAAATTTGGATTTTCTTTAGCCCAAGCAAAAAGCAATGCATTATCATGGCTTAACGCATCACCTCTTTTGCCGATTAAAGCTGCAAAAGTTTCTGTGTTTTGATCAAATTTAATAGTTTTAATTTCTGGCATATTTTTTGTAAAATATGCATCAGCTGTTGTGCCTTTATTTAAAATTAAAGTTTTGCTTTTTAAATCATCTATGATTTTAATATCTGATCCTTTAGGAGCCACTACTCCAAGAGCAACTTTCATATAAGGTAATGCAAAATCAACCACAGCTTCTCTTTCTGGAGTTTTAGTAAAATTAGCTAATATCAAATCAACTTTGTTTGACTCTAAAAATTCTACTCTATTTGCTGCTTCAACAAGCACAAATTGTACTTTAGACTCATCCCCTAAAAGCTCTTTTGCAATACGTTTAGCAAAATACACATCATAACCTTGATTTTTCCCTTGCGCATCTAAATAACCAAATGGAGGTTTATCACCAAATACACCTATGCGGATTATACCTTGTTGTTTAACCTTCTCTATGGAATTTTCATTAGAACTTGAATTGGAACATGCACTAAAAAAAAGTGCAATTAAAAAAGACAAAAGAAAAAAATTTTTCATATTTTACCTTTAAAATAAAAATTTATTCTTTACCTTATAATATTTTTTTAAATATTTATATAATTTTTTATTTATTTTAATGAAAATCAAATAAATTGAGAAATTTTTTCGCACGAGAAGTTTTTGGATTTTCAAAGAATTCATCAGGCTTTGAAATTTCTACTATTTTTCCATCATCCATAAAAACTATTTTATCAGCAACTGCTCTTGCAAAACCCATTTCATGCGTAACTATAAGCATAGTCATACCATCTTTTGCTAAATTTAAAATCACATCTAAAACCTCACGCACGATTTCAGGATCAAGTGCTGCTGTAACTTCATCAAAAAGCATAATTTCAGGATTCATACAAAGGCTTCTAACTATAGCTATACGCTGTTTTTGCCCGCCACTTAACTCTTTAGGATAAGCTTTTAATTTATGCAAAAGTCCTACTCTATCAAGCCAGTATTTTGCTTCTTCTAAAACCTCTTCTTTTTTTCTTTTTTGCACCTTCAAAGGTCCTAAAAGTATATTTTGCTCCACATTTAAATGATCAAAAAGCTCATAAGATTGAAACACCATACCTATTTTTTGGCGAATTTGAGTCCATTTTTTATAATTTTTATCAATTTTCTCATCATCTACAAAAATAGCTCCATCAGCCATTTCTTCCAAGCCATTAATACATCTTAAAAGTGTAGATTTCCCACAACCACTTGGACCTAGTATAACCACTACTTCTTTTTGATTTACTTCTAAATTTATATCTTTTAAAACATGATGATCATCATAGTATTTTTGTAAATTTTGTATTTTTAAAATACTCATATTAACTCCATTTTTTCTCTAAAAACTTTGAATATACCGACAAAGGATAACAAAGTATAAAATAAATCAATAAAATCAAACCATAAATCACAAAAGCCGCGTAAGAATTTTGAAATAAATTAAGTTCAATCACTTGTTGGCCTACTTTAATAAGCTCTATACCACCGATTAGATAAATCACTGAAGTACTTTTGATAATTCTTGTAAAAAGATTAATACTCATTGGTAATAATCTTCTTAAAGATAAAGGTATGATGATAAAAAGATAAACTTCAAATTTATTAAAGCCTAGTGAAAGTCCCGACTCATACTGGTGTTTTGGTATGCTTGCTAAAGACGATCTAACCAAATCCATCATCTCAAACACACCCCAAATACTAAAAACAATAATACTTGAACCCAAAGCACTTAAATGCCACCCAAACCATTTAGCTAAGCCAAAATGCACTATAAAAAGCCAAACAATCAAAGGCATAATACGCACAAACTCAAGCATAAAACGACAAAAAGCATAAAGGAATTTGTTTTTAGAATGCATTAAAATTCCAAAAAACACTCCTCCTATAAGTGAAATCAAAACACTAATTAATGAAAGTTCTAAAGTAACATTTAAACCTTGTGCTAGTCTAAAAAAGGTGTCTTGATTTAAAATTTCAAACATAATTTAACCTTTTTTCTATACGGTTTAACACTAAAGATAAAGGTAAAATCAAAATCAAATAACAAAGCACCAAAGCAAATAAAGCCTCGTTACTTTTATAATAAAGTCCTATAAGATCTTTAGCCACGTATACTAAATCTGCTAAAGCAATAATGCTTACCACTGAAGTTTCTTTGAGTAAAAAAATGATATTTGCACTAATGCTTGGCATAGCTATACCCAAAGCTTGAGGCATAATAACATAACGGAAATTTTGCCATTTGCTTAGACCCAAAGAAAGTCCTGATTCGTATTGTTGTTTTTTCACTGCTTCCATACCCGCTCTTAAACTCTCAGCCATATAAGAACCACCTAAAAAACTAAGTCCTACCACAGCACAAGCAAAAGAACTAAGTTGAATTCCAAATTCAGGTAAAGCATAATATAAAAAGAAAAGTTGGATTAGCAAAGGTGTGTTTCTTGAAAATTCTATATAAATTTTACAAATTGTGTTTAAAAAGGAAAATTTAAAATAACTTACTCCCGCACAAAATAAACCTACTAAAAATGAAAAAAACACTCCATAAATAGCAAGTTTTAAAGTAAGCCAAGAAGCTTGTATAAACATAGGGCTAAACTTGATTAAAAAATCAAAATCCATAAAACCTTCCATACTTTAAATACAATATTGTAACAAATAAGACTTAAAAAGACTTAATTAAATTTTGCATTTTCTCTTTATTTAAAATTGCTATTTTACCTTTATTTGTGCAAATAAGCTCATTTTGTTTTAATTCTTTTAAAAAACGCGACAAAGATTCTGGAGGTAAATTTAAAATCACAGCGATTTCTTTTTGCTTTAAATTTTGTAATTTTTCTTCATTTTCTAATAAAAAGTTGACTAGTCTTGACTTTAAATCCAAAGATTTTTGTCTGATGAAATTCTCTAAAATTCGAATTTTACCGATTAAAGAAGTCAAAAGTAAAAAGCTAAATTCCCCATTTTCTAAGCATAATTTTTTAAATTCATTAAAATCAAAAACACAAATTTCACAATCTTGCTCACAAATTGCATTAGCTGGATAATCAATACCCTCAAACACAGGCATTTCAGCTATAAAATTTACTGGAGTTAAAGTATGAAGTGTTAATTCAAAACCTTTTGCATTCACCTTATATATACGCACTTTTCCACTTAGTAAAATATAAATTTTATTTGCTTTTTCACCTTGAAAAAATAAAATATTTCCTTTATTAAAATGTTTTTTCTTGCCTTTAGAAATTAAAATTTCAAAGTGTTTATCCATTTTTTTCTTCCATATTTTTGATATTTTCTCTTGCTTTTAAAACTAGCTCTTCATCATCTGCAAAATCAAAAAATTTAAAATGATTGCCATGTTGCACTCTACCATCTAGCAAATCCCCGCTTAGTCTATTTTTTAAATCAAGCTCAGCTATTTTAAATCCATCTAAAGTTTTAGCAAATTCAAGCAAACGACTTGGAATTTCTTTTTGCTTAGTATATAAATAACAAAAACTCTCAAGCCCTACTCTACCTACCCTACCGCGAAGCTGATGCAAGGTAGCAAGCCCAAGTCTTTCAGCCCCAACAACTACAATCACGCTTAGTCTTGGTAAAGAAATCCCCACTTCAACCACCGTTGTAGAAAGCAAAATCGTGCCTTTTTCTCTAAATTCTTGCAAAATTTGATCTTTATTTTTATCTTTTCCATGGGTCATATAAACATTTTTGTATTTGTTTATCCAGTATCCTTGTGCTTGTTCTAGCGATAAATAATCTATATTTTCACTTTCATTTACCAAAGGATAAATGATGATTATTTGATGATTTTTAGCTAGTTCATCATCGATTTTTTTAAGCAAATATTTAAAATCTTTATCTTGTATACAAAAAGTTTTAATGTCTTTTTTAAAAGGCATTTGTTTGATAAAACTAAAATTTACAAGCTCACTTTGTATCATAGAAAGTGTTCTTGGTATAGGTGTAGCGGAAAATTGCACAATATGTGGAGTATATTGAGAGTTTTTGCTAAGCTCACTTATTTTTTGTCTTTGATTAGAACCAAAGCGGTGTTGCTCATCTATCATCACTAAAACTGCTTCAAATTCTTCTTGATGAATAAGTGCATGTGTACCTATGATAAAATGGGCTTGTTCTTTTAATTTTGCTAAATCTTTATCCTTTTTACCACCTTTTAAAAGCAATACATTAATAAAATCAGGTAAAAGTCTTTTTGCTTCATGATAAATTTGCTCTGCTAATATACTAGTTGGAGCCATTAAAATAGCTTTTTTAGGATATACAAGCAAACTTGCAGCAAGTATAACCAAAGTCTTGCCACAACCCACATCGCCCATCACCACACGCCTTTTAGCGACTTTATTTTGCAAATCTTTTTTAATATCTTCTATTGCTAAAAGCTGATCTTTTGTTGGGTTAAATTCTAAACCTTTAAGCCAAGAGCTTATATCAAAAAGTTCTATTTTATAAGCATTTTGTGATATTTTTTTACCCTTTAAACGCCTTAAATGATTAAAAATTTCTATATATTTTAAGTCTTTAACTATAACGTTAAAATTTTCATAAAGAGCTAAATCATCATAATTGTGTAAATTCAAAAGAAGATTAATGTATTTTTGTTCTAAATTTAATGCTTTTAAGTTAGCTTCATTGACATATTTTACGATAAGTTTTTTTATACTTTCATCTTTAATAGAGCTAATTTGGTATTTAGGGACTATTTGACCTATGTTTTTTACTATTTTTGGGTTTACAAACTGCCAAATTCCATTAAAAAAATTCATCTTTGCATGGATACAAATTAAAGCATTGTGCTTAAAAATTTTAAAATGCCATTTATTAGGATGAAAAATCACTATATTTGCTTTTATACCCCATTCTAAACATTCACAAAGCATAAAAAGCTGAGAGTGATGATTTTGCGTGCTAATAATTTTTACATTTTGGGTGCAAAATGTATCTTTTGGAAACTTTGAAATTCTAAAATCATCAAATTTTTTAGGTAAAATCAAAGCCAAATCGATACAATTTTTAACCCCTAAAGCATGAAGTAGTTTTAAATCCTTTTCTTCAACTTTCATTTTCTATACTTGCAAAACTCACTTTGGTAATTTCACTATGTGCTTTGATAAAGTCATTTAGCTCATCTAAGGTAGTATTTTTAATCTTTTGCATTTCTTCTTTTAAATTTCCAAGTTTTAAACCATGTAAATATTCATTTAGCATTATATCTAGTCTTTTAGCCAAGCTTTCATACCTTAAGGGCATAGAACCTACTAAAAATTGCTTAGCTAGTTGAAATTCTTTTTCATTTACTCCATTTTGGACAAAATTTTCAAAAACTTCCTTAACTAAAGCTTTAGCCTCACTAGAGCTTTCATTTTTAGTTTGCAAATACCCAAAAACTCTACTATAATTTAAATTTACATCAAGCATAGCATATGCTGAATACGCCAAACCTCTTTTCACACGCACTTCTTCCATTAAACGCGAACCAAAACCACCTTGACCCAAGATAAACAAAGCAAGTTTAGCTAAATACATTTTCTCATCATCAATTTGCATATTAAATGGAGAGCAAAAGTATATATAAGCTTGTTCGGTACTTTTTTGCTCACTTACTTCTATACTCTCATCAATGAGTTTGTAACTTTTGTTTTGATTTGGAGTGTTTCTTTTTAAAATTTGGCAAATTTTTTCTGTTTTAACCTTCACTTCATCTTCTTTAATATCTCCACCAAAAACAAATAAAGCATTATCAAGCACTAAATTTTCATTCATAAAATCTTGTAATTCTTTTAAATTAATCTTTTCTATACTTTCTTTAGTTCCATCAAGGCCACTAGTAAAAATTTCATCTTTAAAAACATTCTTATTTAAAAGTCTTTTTGCTTGATAATCATAATCAGTATTTAAACTCGCAAGTTCACCTAAGGCTAAAGTTTTTAATCTTTGTAAGATTTTTTCTTCAAAACGCACATTTAAAAACAATTCTTGTAATTTTTCCAAAGCAAAATCAAAATGTTCTTTCAAGCACTTAATACTGATTTGAAAATGCTCAAAACTAGCCTTAGCATAAAGCTCTATAGCACGGTATTCTAAGCTTTTAAAAAACTCATCATTGCTTCCTTCGTTTAAAATCCTAGCAAGCATACTTGCACAACCTCTATTATGTTTTTCTGCTATTTTTCCACTATTTTTAAAAATGAGCTTAAAAAATACTACAGGAAGCTCATTTTCATACTCATATATTATGTCTATTTTAGTATCATTGAAGTTTAAATTTAACATTAAAACCTTTCTAAAATATTATAAGCTGTGTCGCGTTTAGCAGGTAATTCCCCTATATCTTTGATAAGTTCTATCATTTGCTCTTGGTTCATTCTATATTTTGCACCCGCTGCGGCTACGACATTTTCTTCCATCATAGTTGAACCTAAGTCATTTGCACCAAATTTTAAAGCAAGTTGGCCTATTAAAGAACCTTGTGTTACCCATGAGCTTTGTAAATTTTTAAAATTATCCAAATACAATCTTGCTAAAGCCAGTAATCTTAAATACCTATTAGAGCTTTGTTTGATGATTTCAGGATGTTTTTTAATCAAAGGAGTATTTTCGCTTTGAAATGACCATAAAATAAAAGCTCTAAAGCCATTTGTTTTATCTTGTAAATTTCTTAAATGATCAAAATGTTCGATAATTTCCTCATCATTCTCAACCGTACCAAACATCATTGTAGCAGTACTTTTCATACCTATATTATGCGCACTCTCATGCACCCTAAGCCAAGTAGCTGTGTCGCATTTATGTGGTGCGATGATATCTCTTACCCTATCGCTTAATACTTCAGCACCCGCTCCAGGTATAGAAAAAAGTCCTTTGGCTTGTAATCTTTCTAAAACCTCTTCTATAGAAATTTTAGAAACTCTTGCTATATAAGCTATCTCTACTGCTGAAAAACCATGCACAGTGATAGTTGGATAATTAGTTTTTATATAAGAAAGTAAATCTTCATACCATTCTATTTTAAGTTTTGGGTGTACTCCGCCTTGAAATAAAATTTGCGTTCCACCTATAGCTTGTAATTCTTCTATTTTTTGTCCTATTTCTTCATATTTTAAAATATAAGAATCATCATCTTTTTCTTTTCTACAAAAAGCACAAAAATCACAATCAATACAACAAATATTCGTATAATTTATATTTCTATCTACCACAAAAGTAGTTATTTTTTCAGGATGAAGCTCTAATTTTCTCTCATATGCCATTGCGCCTAGTTCGTATAAAGGTGCATTTTGGAGCAAATTTAACGCTTCTTTTTTACTTAATCTACTCATTCTTAAACCTTTTTATAAAAAAGGATTATTATAACATTTAAATGTAAAATAATCTTAAAAACGCTATAATCAAGCCCTTTAATTTCATATATTCATAGGATACTCATGACTTATAGGTCTTTACTTAAAAATAATAAAACTTTTCGCCTTTTAGCAACAGTACAATTTATAAGTTATTTTGGTGCGTGGTTTTCTCAAGTAGGTGTTTTTACCCTTTTAACTAAAGAGCTCAGTGCACCTGCTAATATCATAGGTTTTTCAGCTATTTTTGTTTTTTTACCTTCTATTATACTTGCACCTATAAATGGGGTTATAGTAGATAGATTTAAACCTAAGAATTTATTGCTAACAATGATTAGCATTGAGATGATTTCTATTTTTATGCTAATTTTTGTAAATTCTTTAGCTATGCTTTGGTTTTTATACTTTTTAACCTTTGTGCGTATGGCGGTTGCAAGTATGTATTTTCAAACAGAAATGTCGGTTTTGCCTAAAATTTTAACCCCGCAAGAATTAAAACTAGGTAATGAACTTCATAGTATTATATGGGCTGTATCATATGCTTTAGGTATGGGTGCAGCAGGACTTTTTATAGATCTTTTTGGAGTAAAACCAGCTTTTATAGCTGATACTTTAATGCTATTTTGTGCCATGCTCATACTTAAAACTTTGATCTTGCCTAATGAAAAAAATACCACACAAAATAATCTTTTTATACTAATCAAAGAAGGTTTAGCTTATGTATTTAGCAATAAAAAAATCATTCATTTGATTTTACTTCATGGAGTTGTGGGGATAACTGCTTATGATGTTTTAATCACACTTTTAGCTGAATATGAATACGCAAAAGTTATTTCTATACCTCTAGCCATAGGGCTTTCTAATGCCATAAGAGCCATATCTTTACTCATAGGTCCTTATGTGCTTAGTCCTTATATTAATAAAAATACTTTAGTGTATTTATATCTAGCACAAGGTATAGGCATCATGCTTTGGGCTTGCTTGCAATTTAACTTTTATCTTGCCTTTATAGGCTTAGTAATGGCAGGTTTTTGTACTTCATCTTTATGGAGTTATACTTATACACTTTTACAAAATGATTGCGATAAAAGATACTATGGTAGAGTGATTGCCTATAATGATATGGTATATTTAACTTTTAGTGCAATTATTGCTTTTTCAACAGGGTATTTATTTGAATTTTATGGAGTAAAATTAAGCCATTTTACTTTTGGCTTAGGAGTATGTTTTATCTTTGCGGCGATTTATTGGTGGTGGTTTAATAAAAAATATAATTAATCCACCTTAGAATAATAAACCCCGCCCGCTGAAAAATTCTTATCAAAATAAGCTGTCTCAGGTACAAGATCTGACTTACCAGGGTAAATTCTACCCTCTCTATTTAAGATTTTGTAAAAACGCTCCATAAGTCTTATTTTAAAATCTTGATCAAAATATATCATCATATTTCTTGAAAAAATCACATCAAATTTTCCAAGCTTAAACAAAGAATCATCAAAAACATTGCAAAGCTCAAAACGACATCTGCAAGCTAAAGTTTCTTTTTTTAGATGATACATTCTATCTTTTATATCAAAATAACGCGTCTTTTGCATAGTATTTAATCTAGCTACTGAGCGTTCTGAATATATCATTTCATTACATTTATCTATCATTTTTTTATTAATATCTATACCAACTATATTCATACCTTTGATAAAATTCTCACTTGCTAAAATAGCTAAAGAATATACCTCTTCACCACTTGAGCATGGAGCACAAAGTACATTTACAGGTCGATCAAGAGATTTGATATAAAAAATAACATCTTTTAATTGCTCTAATTCTCTAAAAAAATAAGTCTCACAAACTGTGATAAAATCCATAGTTTCTTGTTTTAAATTTCTTTGAAACTGCACTTTTTCATTTAATTCACTAAGACTATTTAAACCTAATTCTTGTAAAAATTTAGGAAGCTTTATAAGCAAAATATCTTTTTTTGTATTTAGATTATTACCACTTATTTGCTCTACTATTTTTACAAAATCATGCATTTCGTTTTCTGTAATTTTTATCATCTTTTTTTCCTACGATTTAATAAAATTTGTTATTTCTTTTTTAAGCTCTATTAAGCTCATAGGTTTTAAATTAGGGTTAACATCTCTGGCTTTTTTTGGCATTCCATATACTATAGAATCTGCTTCGTTTTCGCATAAACATCTTACACCAACCTTATAAAGTTCAAATAAAGACTTAGCACCATCATCACCCATTCCTGTCATAATCAAAGCTAAAATTTTATGATATTTACAAAGCTCTACAGCAGAATAAAACAACACATCAACCCCTGGATTAAAACTGCTTGTTTCTTCTGTTATATTTAAAGTCAAGGCATTATTTCCATTTAAAACCATATTTCTTTGACAAATGTAAATTTTATTTTTCAAAACTTCCTTATCACTTGGTATAATCACCTCGCTTAATGCTTCTTTGTTAAACTGATTTACAAAAGAAGGAATAAATGCAGGATTCATATGCTGAGCAATTACTACTGCACAATCTTTTAATTCCACATCGTTTAGTAAAAATTTTAGTTGCCCTGGACCACCTGTTGAAGAACCAATTAATATAAGCTTCATTTTTTACCTTAAATAATTATTGTTATTATATCAAATAAATATTTGAAACATAAAAAATAATTGTATATAAGAAAGAAAAATTTTAATTAAATATGATAAAATTAATACTTTAAATTTCAAAAATGACAAAGTGAATGTTAAATGTTAAGAGAAAAAATTTATATTGCAAGTGATCATGCTGGTTTTATTTTAAAACAAGAAATTGTTAAATTTTTACAAGATAAAAATATAAGCTTTGAAGACTTAGGCCCTTTTAGTGAGGATCGCTGTGATTATCCTGATTATGCGCATTTATTAAGCTCTAAAATAAACGAAAAAAGTTTTGGAATTTTAGTATGTGGATCAGGTATTGGTATGAGCATAGCAGCAAATCGTCATAAAAATATACGCTGTGCTTTGTGTAATGAATCTTTAAGTGCTAAGCTTTCAAGAGAACATAATGACGCAAATGTTTTAGCCTTAGGAGCTAGATTAATAGGAGCTGATATGGCTTTTGAAATTATCTCAAATTTTATCAACACTTCTTTTAGTGGTGGAAGACATTGTACAAGAATTAGTAAAATAGAGGAAAGATTATGATCTTAAGTTGGCTTGTATTAACTGTATTAATTTGTGTTAGTATTTATATGACTATTATGCTACTTTATTATAAAACCCTACTCCATAAAGAAAAAGTAGCGAAAGAATTTATAAAAAATAACCTTGATGATACTGAAATTGTTATTAGAAAATTACAAGTGCAACTTCAAAGAAGTTTAGGAAATATAGATATTTTAACTGAAGAATTAAACAAAAGTAAAGCAGACTTAACTTCTCTTAGAACAAGAAATTCACAATATCGTATTGAAAATGAAAAACTTAGACAAAGAATTAAAGAATTAGAAGCAAAAATAGAGGCATTATTATGATGAAAGAACAAGATAAAAAATATTTATTAGATAGCATTAGAGCTATTAAGGATTTTCCAAAAGAAGGGATTATTTTTAGAGATATTACAACTTTATTAAATAATAAAGAAGCATTTGCATTTTTAATGGATCATTTAGTTGAAAAATATCAAAACACAAAGCTTGATTATATTGTTGGTATAGAAAGTAGAGGTTTTATTTTTGGAGCTGCCTTAAGCGCTAGATTAAGACTTCCTTTTGTGCCTATTAGAAAACCTGGAAAGCTACCTTCAAAATGCTTACAAGAATCTTATAGCTTAGAATATGGCAGTGATACTATAGAAATTCATATTGATGCTTTTAACAATCAAGAAGCAAATGTTTTACTTATAGACGATCTTTTAGCTACAGGTGGCACAGCTATCGCAGCTGTGAAACTTATAGAAAAACTCAATGCAAAATGTATAGAAGCTTGTTTTTTACTAGAGTTAAAAGATCTATATGGAGCTAAAGAATTAGCTAAATTAACTTCTGTTTATAGTGTCTTAGAGGTATAAAATGGAAGAATTTTTAAAACAACTTTTATATGATTATAAAAACTGGGCTTACATCATCGTGTTTTTATGGTGTATACTTGAGGGAGAACTTGCGCTTATTTTAGCAGGTATTTTTGCACATGAAGGCCATGTAAATTTAGGACTTATTATTTTCATAGCGGGCTTAGGTGGCTTTGTAGGTGATCAAATATACTTTTATATAGGAAGATATAATAAAAAATACATTCAGAAAAAACTTCGCACCCAAAGGCGTAAATTTGCCATAGCACATTTACTTTTACAGCGTTTTGGTTGGCCAATTATTTTCATACAAAGATATATGTATGGTTTTAGAACTATTATACCTATGAGTATAGGATTAACGCGTTATAGTGCTAAAAAATTTGCTTTTATTAATCTCATTAGTGCTTGGGCTTGGGCTGCTATAACCATCTTACTTGCATGGTTTTTTGGAAAAGAAATTTGGCTTGCAGTAGAATGGGCTGGTGATCATTGGTATTTTGCAGTGCCAATTATTGCTGGCTTTTTACTTGCTTTGTTTTTAGGTATGAAACAAATAGAAAAATCTATACTTAGAAAAAGGACACATAAATGAATTTTAATTTCATAGAAGAAAATATCAGCTCTATAAATGCTGATTTTGAAATCATTTTAATACAAGATAAAAAGATAGAAAAATACACTCAAAGTCAAGAACTTTTTAAACTCTCAAACTATAAAGGTGAAGGAATTTGTATAGATATGCAAAATAAAATTCTTTACAATGAGCTTAAAAGTTTGGAATATGAAGATATAAGACTTGCTTTTGCAAACGCTTACAAGGCTTTAAAAAAACTTGAAATTCAAAGCGTTAAAACAAAAAGCATTGTAGGAAAATGTGTAGTAAATAGTTTTAATGCCATGATTCAAGGATTTACTTTTGGCGCTTATGAATTTAACAAATATAAAAAAGAAAAAACACCGAGCAAGTTAGAGAATATTTTCATCTCAAAAGATGAAATCAATGACAAAACATACAACCTAGAAGAAGCTTGTATAGGTATAAACTATGGTCAGGTTTTTTCCAATGCTTGTGATTTTGCAAAAAATATTGTTAATGAAATTCCTCAAATTTACACTCCAGCTAAAATGGCTGAAGATGCACTCAATCTAAGCCAGAATGACCGTAAAATTTCATGTAAAATTTATGAAAGTGATTTCTTAGAGCAAGAAAAAATGCAAGCATTTTTAGCAGTAAATCGCGCTTCAATCCATCCTCCAAAGCTCATTCATCTTTCTTATAAACCACAAAATCCAAAAATGAAAGTAGTTTTTGTAGGTAAAGGGCTAACTTATGATAGTGGTGGACTTAGTCTAAAACCTGCTGATTATATGCTTACAATGAAATCAGACAAAAGCGGTGGTGCAGCTGCAATGGCTATCATCAAAGGTGCAAGTGAGTTAAACCTTGATATAGAAGTACATTCTATCATCGGCGCAACTGAAAATATGATAGGTGGAAATGCCTATAAACCTGATGATGTACTTCTTTCAAGAGAAGGTGTGAGTATAGAGGTTAGAAATACCGACGCTGAGGGAAGGTTAGTTTTAGCTGATTGTCTTTCACTTGCTCAAGATCTAAAGCCTGATTTATTAATAGATCTTGCTACTTTAACTGGGGCTTGCGTGGTAGGACTTGGAGAATATACAAGTGCTATTATGGGAAATAATGAAGATTTACAAAATGATTTTTTCAAAGTAAGTAAAAAAAGCGGGGATTTAGCTACTATTTTACATTTTAACCCTCACTTAAAAGAACTTATAAAATCAAATATAGCAGATGTTAGCAACACCTCTTCAAGTCGCTATGGTGGGGCTATTACTGCAGGGTTATTTTTAAATTCTTTCATTAGAGAAGAATACAAAGACAAATGGTTACATTTAGACATCGCAGGGCCAGCTTACTTGGAAAAAGCTTGGGGTTATCACAGCTTTGGTGCAAGTGGAGCAGGTGTTAGAATGTGCCTTTCATATTTACTTTATCTCTCAAGGAAACAAAAATGAGTTTATCAGTTGGTATAGTAGGACTTCCAAATGTTGGAAAATCTACCACTTTTAACGCACTAACAAGAGCACAAAATGCTGAAAGTGCAAATTATCCATTTTGCACCATAGAACCAAATAAAGCAGTGGTGCCAGTGCCTGATCATCGCTTAAAAGAACTAGCAAAGATTGTCAATCCACAAAAAATCATACGCTCAAATATTGAATTTGTTGATATAGCAGGTTTAGTAGCAGGAGCTAGCAAAGGCGAGGGTCTGGGTAATAAATTTTTATCTAATATACGCGAAACAGAGATGATTTTACACATCGTTCGTTGCTTTGATGATGAAAATATTACCCATGTTGCAGGTAGTGTCGATCCTGTGCGTGATGTGCAAATCATAGAAACAGAGCTTATACTAGCAGACATAGAACAACTTAGTAAAAAAATAGAAAAACTCACTAAAGGTGCAAAAGCTAACGAAAAAGGTGCAAAAGAAAGCTTAGCTTTAGCTAATGAGCTTTTAGAGTATTTAAATCAAAATAATAGTGCAAGCTCATTCCCAAATAAAAACGAAGTCTATCATGCTCTTATAAAAGAATTAAGATTACTTTCTGCTAAAGAAGTGATATATGGAGCAAATGTAGATGAAAACTCACTTTTAGAAGATAATGAATTTGTGAAAAATCTTAAAGAATTTGCCGCAAAATCAGGTCATGAAGTAATCAAACTTTGCTCTAAAATTGAAGAAGAAATGATAGCTTTAAGTGATGAGGAAAATTATGAATTTTTAAAATCTCTAGGAGTGGAAAGTAGCGGGCTTGAAGTAGTTATACGTACAGCATTTTCAAAGCTTAATCTAATTAGCTATTTTACCGCAGGTCAAGTAGAAGTTAGATCATGGACTATACAAAGAGGTTGGAAAGCGCCAAAAGCAGCAAGTGTAATCCACAATGACTTTGAAAAAGGCTTTATTAAAGCTGAAGTGATTTCTTATGAGGATTATATTGCTTGCAAAGGCGAAAGTGGTGCTAAAGAAGCAGGAAAACTACGCCTTGAAGGGAAAGATTATATCGTGCAAGATGGTGATGTAATGCATTTTAGATTCAATGTTTGATAAATATATCAAACATTGATTTGTTTTTTAATCAAACTTTGCAATTTATTCTTAGTATCATCTTCATTAGAAAAAGTAAGCAATTTTGCTTTAGGCCAAAAATAACTTTTAGGATTTTCAAATTTACCCCAACGCCAATCAAATCTAGGTGCTAAAAGCACTATTGTAGGTATATCTAAAGCTAAGGCTAAATGTGCAATAGCACTATCTATACTTATCATACAATCAATGTCTTTTAAATTATTTAAAGTATCATTCCAGTTTTTTAGTTTTACTCCCCTATTTTCAATTTCTTGAGGTAGATTAATATTATTTACTCCCTCTACTTGAAAAGAAATAATCTCACAACATAAATCCTTTAATGCATTATACAAAAATGCAAAATCCACATTTCTCAACAAATCCGTATTTACTGCATTTGGAGTAAACCAAAAAATTCCTATTTTTTTAATTTTATTATTTGGTTTTTCTAAAGCAACAATAGGTGTTCTTAGTTTAGAAATTTCATCTAATTTAATATCGCAAAGCAAAGATAAAGAACAAATTGGCATAGCATAATCAAATTCGCTCGGAAAATCTTTTAAAATTTTCAAATTAGAAAAAATTTTATTTTGTTTATTAAACTCTTTGAATTGATTTTTAAACATTTCATACATAGCACTTTGTGGAGCAAACAAAACCTTAGAAGCAATTTGACAGAGTTTTTCCAAACACCTAGCATACATAATAGTATCACCAAAGCCTTGCTCACAAAATACTAAAATTTCTTTATCTTTAAAAGCCTGTATCCCATCTTTATTAAAGGCTTGTATGGTTTTATTGTAATGATAAGGTGAAAAAGTTTCATTATGGGCATAAAAAAGCCTACTTTCATACACCCTTTTACCTTCTTCAAAATTATCACTTTCTCCCATACGCATTAGCAAATACGCTAAATCAAACTGATAAGTTGCATGTGGATGCAAGCTTAAAGCTTTTTGATATGCATTATAAGCATATTGATAATCAGCGCTTAACTCCAATGCTTTTGCATAGTTTTGCCAAAATTGAGCATTATTTTGATTATACTCACACAAACTCGTAAATAACTCTAATGATTCTTGCAATCTTAAAAGTTTAAAAAGCAAATATGCTTTTTGCGGTAAAATTTGTGTATTTAAAAACTCGTAAATTTTAACCACAGTTAAATTTTCTTGAGTTTTTCCTTGTAGTCTATCTTGCAGATTAATACTATTTGTAAAATTTTTTTCTATCAACTCTCCGCTTTCTAATTTTGCTATCACAATTTGTGCAAAATCATATAGTTCATTATGCGCTTCAAGTGCCTTTTGAAAATTTGTCTTAAAATAAAGTTCAACATAACTTTTCCATAAATCAAGATTATATAAATCTTTTTCTAATGCAATTTTATATAATCTCTCTGCCTCTTCTAAGCGTCCTATGCTTTGATAAGCAAAAGCAAGTTCCAAACCAAGCTCATCTTTTAAAAAATCACTTCTTTGTAAAAGCTCCTCAAATAATCTAACGCCATCATTAAAATTTCCATTAGATAAAAGTGCTTTTGCAAGCATTAAACCATTAAAACTTGTAGGATATAGATTGAAAATTTGTCTCGCATAATGCAATGTTTTTACATAATCACCAATTTTATAAGAAGCTATCATGGCGTATTCTAAAGCATTTTTAGGATCTTGCTCTAAATATGATTCGCTATACTCTAAACATTTATGGTAGTTATTATTATGATAATGATATATTATTTTATCTAGCATTATTTCCTCTATAGTTTTTGTGTTATTATATCTTAATTTACCTCCCCAGAGTTTGCTTAATCCACATCAAGCTTAAATATTATTTTAAGCTTGATGCAATAGAGTTTGCTTAATAAGGAGTCTTGTATTTAAAATTACATACATTAAAAATCATTTTTGATTTTTATATTTACCAACCCATATGCTTTTAAAGCTATTGTGTTGATTGCTTTTAATCTTGTTTTTGTTGTTTTATATTTGTCTTAAGCAAACTCTGGGCAATTAAATTACTTTATATTCAGCTTTTTATCCTTTCTTAATTTATTTTGTCTTATATACTACTTATTATATTTATAAATACAAAGTTCTTATTATAAACAGCCTTAAGCATTATTAATAATATGCAAAGCTAGTAAAACTAAGATTGTTAATGTTATTATTGTTAACCTTGTTATTATTTTCATGATTTAACTTATAGTTTTTATTTTTTAGTTCATTAAATTACAAATATAACTTTTATTTTTATAAGTATTCATATTTAGTTTTTCACACTAACTATTATTAGTTAGTGTGAATTAAACTTACCACCATAAACCTAGTTTTAAAAACATAGTATGAGAAGTAGTATTATCAAATGTAAATGCACCTGCATAGTTTAATGATAAATCAGCATTATCAGCTATAGCATAAGAAAGACCAAGTTGTCCAAAGCCATAATACTTAGAAGTTTCTATTTGAGTGGTAAAATAATTTTGTCCAAGTTTTAAACTTCCTTGCGCATCATTGTATAAATTTACTATAGCTCCTATAGTAATATTAGATCTTATTTTATCACTCCATGGTTTATACCATTTTAAAGCCGCACTTGCATCAATAAAGTTAAATTGCTCACCATTATAATGTTCTTTTAAACCACCCAAGTGTTTTAAAGTAAAGTTTTTATTACTCATACCATAATAGCTTAAACCTATTTCTGGAGATATTCTAGCTATATCTAGGGTATTATAATAATTAGCACCTACTTTTACATCTACACCATAACCATAAGTTTTAGCATCACTATCTATAGTAGCTGTATTGTTTTTATAAGTTTTTTCTATATCAGTTTTAGTATAATCAAGTCTTGTACTAGCACTAATATAATATTGATTAATACCATCTCTTGCTAATACTCCATAATAAGTTAAACCACCATAATAAGTTTTATCATCCAATTTAAGTCTTTGAGTAGCTTGTTCTTTAGAAGCATCTTCATAACCTAAGTAAAAACCAATTGTTCCATAATCATTTGGTAATTCTCTAAAAGACCCACCTATTAAACCTGTAGTATTAGAACTAAGTGATCCTACACTTTTTCCTATTTTAATAGATGAGTGATTATAATAAGGAAGTAAGAAAGTGTGATTTTTTGCATTTGGATTTTTATTAGGGATAAAAATATCTTCTAATTCGGCTAATAAATCAGCATCATTACCATAAGCTTCCCCTTTTTTAGATAATTCCATATCTAATACTTGAGAAAATTCTGTTTGAAAGTTTTTAGTATTTAAATCTCTTAATATATTAGAGATGTTAATATTTCTTAATCTAGCTGAATACACCATAGATTTAGCTAGGGTTTTACCGCTTACTTCATCTAAATCTACATGAGCCATATAACCCCCATTACCTACGCCTACAAAGTTAAAAATACCCGTAGGATCTATAATATTATTACCATCTACACCTAGATTATTATTAGTTTTATCTCCTATTGATTCTCCTTCTTTATTAATAAAGAAAGTATTAGCATCATAAACGATATTTTGTTGAATGTCTTTATTATTAATATAAATACTATCTGCATTAATACCACCTAAATTATTTCCACCTATGATGATAGAATTTTGCAATCTATCTTCTTTTGTTGTATATTCAGGTGCATTAAAATACCAGCCATCTATATTAAGTTTACCACCATTATTGTTTTCCAAATGGTAACCATTGTTGTTTTTGCCTATAAAGCTTTTAGCACCATAATCACTAGGAAGATTACTTAAAATCATATTACCACTATTAGTAATACCGTTTTTAATCTCTCCTTGATTTGCTATATTTATATTTGCATTTTCTTGATTGTTTATAGTATTAATAATTCCATGAATATAGTTATTGATCTTATCAATCGTTCCACTATTATCTATTTTATCAATAGTGCCTTCATTTTTTATATGTGCTATATTAGCGTTAGCTTTATTATTAATGTCATTGATAAAACCACCATTACCTATAGCAGAACTAATACTTCCTTCGTTTATAATGCTATCAACTTTACCTGTATTCATAATGATACCTATAGAACTTTGTGTTTGATTTTCTATAGTTTTTATATGAGCTTTTTCACCTTCATTAATGATTTGAGAGATAGTTTGGCTCTCATCTTTGGTTAAAGATGCTTTATTGACTATATTTTCCATAGTATTTTTATTTATAACATAAATCATATTAGAATTATTTGTGATTGTTCCACTAATATTTCCTGTATTATCAACAGAAGCTATATTGCTTGTATTGTCTTGATCAATTGTTATAGTGCCTGAGTTTTTTAAAAATCCTACTTCAGAATGGTTTTTTAAGTTTAAATCTAAAGAGCTTGAATTTTCAACAAGACTTATAGAACTATCATTTAGGTTAATTCCTTTTTCTATGGTTCCATTGTTAATAACACTATCTACATGAGATTTATCTTTTAAATCTATAGAACCTTGAATTTCTTTTTCATTTTTTATAGAACTAGCATAAGAATTATTATTTAAGCTAATATTTCCTGTAATGGTATTTTTATTATTTATAGCTCCATAGATATTAGCTTTGTTATTTAAATTTATATTGCCTTTTATAGTTCCTTCATTTAAGATAGCATCACCTGCTAGATTATAACTAAAGCTACCATCTTGATTAGATGTTAATGCTGCTATAATAGCACCATCTTGTAAGTCGATCACATTGCCATTATTTACAGAAGTTCCATTATTATTTACACCTATGGTTCCATCATTTTGAATACCTACACTACCACCCGCTATAAGAGATTTTTCACCCTCAAGCTTAATATAATCTTTTACATTTCCTTTTATAGAAATACCAACACCGCTTTGACCTAGTATTGTTCCTTTATTTTCAATAGTTTTAACACTATTTAAAATTACACCATTTTTACCACCTTGCATAACACCATTATTTAAAATTGTCTCAATTTCACCTTTTCCAAAATCTATAGCTGAGGCATTGGCTAAAATAGTACCTTCATTGTTAATAGTTTTGATTTTTCCTTCAATAATCGCAACTATTCCATTTGTATTTGATATAATTGTCCCTTTATTATCTAGTAAATCGCCTGTGCTAGCATGACCACTAACTCTCTCTAATACAATAGCCCCAAATCCATTTTTATTAATTATCGTTCCATTCTTGCCATTATTAAGCGTGTTAAAATGTCCAGCATAAAGATATATAGCACCAGATTTATTACTATTTTGATTTTGAATTAATCCATTATTGATTATATTATCAACTTTACTATATTGTCTAATTAATATTCCACCCTCAACCCGACCATTAGAATTTGACTGAATTATTCCACTATTGCTAATTGTATTTATGGTTGAGTATTTATCAACTTTAATTCCACTACTACCACTAATAGTTCCACTATTATTTAAATTTTGAACTACAGCTCCACTACCTTCAACTCTAATACCATTTATAAAACCATTGCTAGCGTTGTTTAATGTTTTAATTAAACTATTACTATCTAATTTTATACCAACTTGTGTCCCTGTGATAGTTCCACTATTGCTAAAATTATCAATACTAGCATTAGGGGTTAAATAAATACCATAATGACTTCCACCGTGAATACTACCTGTATTGTTAATAGTACTAACTTTACCACCTTCTACTTTAACACCACTAACCTTACCATTAATACTACCTTGATTATCAATAGTGACATTATTAGCACTTCCATTAACCATAACACCTTGTCCACCATTACTAATAGAACCGCTTTCTGTTATAGTTAAACTATCTCCACTGCCATTTATATTAATTTGTCCTGTTTGACTATCACTTATAGTGCAAGCTCCATTAGAACAACCACCACCACTAATACTTTTTGAATTTTTTGTTTGTTTTTCTTTAAATACTTTAGGGTCTTTAGCTTTAGAAATTTCTATAGTTCCATTAGAAACTTGATCACTTATAGTTACTATACTAGCATTAGCACAAGTAGCTAGAAAAGATATAGTTGCTAAAGATAAGAAAGTTTTTTTAGTAAAAGAAAGGTTGTTGTTTGGTTGAGATGAATTTAAAGAGGTATTATTTAATTGGGAATTATCAAATCCCCCCCCCCGTAAAGTAAGACATTAAAACTCCTTGATTGTTGTATTAAAAATAATTTTATATTATATAAAATAATT
>NZ_NFOE01000016.1 GCF_002179635.1 Campylobacter jejuni
CTATATAAATATTTTATATTGTTTTAATTTTTTTTTAGTATAATTTCGCATTCTATATTTTTAATTTAAAATCTTAAAAAGCCCGAGTGGTGAAACTGGTAGACGCGCCAGACTCAAAATCTGGTAAGGGCAACCTTGTGTCGGTTCGAGTCCGACCTCGGGCACCATTTATTTTTTACTCCCGAGTGTTATTTTTAACAAATTATCTTTAAAATCCTATATTTAAGGGATTATATAAACATTCTTTTTTATTCTATTTTGTTATTTTTTGTGTTAAAATATTGCAAAAAAAGTGGGTTACTTTTAAAAAAGTGGGCTACTAAATGGGTTACTTTTTACAATAATACAAAGAATAAAAATGGCAAAAATTAATAAACTTACAGATAGTTTCTTAAAAAGCGTAAAATGCGATAATGGTAAAAATTTATAAAATTTAGCGATCCCAGTATAAAAGGATTATATGTTTTTGTTTATCCTAGTGGTAGAAAACTATTTAAAACAAGACAAGCTAATGATACTTATATAACACTTGGAGAATACCCCTTGCTTTCCCTAGCAGAGCTTAGAGAAATAGCTATAAATTCACACAAACTAAAAGCCAAGGGTCAAAACATAAGCAATGCAAAAAGATTGAAATTTGGCGTATTATATGATGAAGTATTAGAAAATGCAAGAAAGAGTAATTTAGCAGCGAAAACAATCCAAAGAGGACTAAGCTACAAAGAAGGTATTTTTAAATCTTTAGAATATAAAAATATTAATGATATAAAAAGAGTAGATATTGTTAATATTTTAAAGACCATAGAGCATAAAAGCGCTACGCTTCAAAAAGCAAAGATATGGATAAATAAAGTATTTGAATATGCTTTACAACTTGAGATCATAGAAAACAATCCTGTAGCTTCTATCAAAAACAATATTGTATTTAAAAAACCAAATCAGGTTATACACCAACCTACCCTATTAGATGAATCTGATATTAAAGAATATATAAATACTCTAATACATTCAGATATCAAACAAAATCATAAAAATTTAATGCTTTTTGTGCTTTTAACAGCCCAAAGACCTGGCAATGTTATAAAAGCTACTTGGGATGAGATAGACTTTAAAAATGAAATTTGGACTATATCAGCTCAAAAAATGAAAATGCGTAAAGAGCATAATATAGCATTAAGTAAACAAGCCATAAGTATATTAAAAAATCAATATGCAATTAAAGTCAATGATTATGTTTTTGCTGGTTCTTCTAAAAAAGGATGCAATAGTGAAAATATCACATGCAATACCAATAAACGCTTAGGATATAAAGGAATTCAAAGCGCACATGGATTTCGTGCTATGTTTAGAAGCATTACAAACGAAAAGCAATTAGAACATGGAGTAAGTATGGATATAGCAGAACAATGCTTAGCTCATGAGCAAAAAAATGTAATATTGAAAGCTTACAATAGAAGTAAAAATATAGAATTAAAAAGAAGATTAATGCAGTGGTGGGGAGATTATATAGAAAAACTTGCAGGAAAGCTTAGCTAACCTTGCAATATTTTATCCAATCATCGATTTCTTTCTTTTCATACATTAAAACTTTTCCTACTCTAACACCCTTTGGAAAGTTATAAATGGCTTGATTTTTTCTCATTCTCATTTTTCTTATCCTATCAACGCTAAAACCCAAATACTGTGCAACTTCTTTTGTACTTAATAATTTCATATTAATCCTTTTTAATGTTTGTTTCTAAATTGAGTGATTTTATAATAGATTTTTGCTCTTCATAACTTAAAGTATGCGCTAATAATACTTTGACATTCTCAAAATCAAAACTATTATAAGAAACTCTTGTATCTATAAGCTTTATACATATTCTTTTAAGCTCTACATCAAGCCAAGCCTCTATCTTCCAATAATGTCTAATTTCTTCTTCTAAAGAGTTACATCCATTAGAAAACGAAAGATCATTTCTTATAGAAAGAAATTCTTTAAGCATTTTTGATAATTGTTGTTTTATTTCTTCTAAGTGTTTTTCTATCAAATTTCTTTGATCTAAAAAATCTTTCATCATTTGTAACATGTAATATCCTTTTGTTTATTCCTCTTTATTTTCTTGATTGAAAAGATTAGGTTCTTTCATTTTCTCAAGCTCTCTTATGGTTGTTTTTAAATCTTCTTTATACTCTTTGAATGGCTGAATTTAAAGCACTTCTTTCATACTCTGCGTGCTCTATAGCTTTATGTAAAGATACAATTTTCATAGATAGTTCTTTTAGATTATTTTGATTATCTATGTTTTCCATTTTTACTCCTTTTTATAATATTTTCAAGCATATCTATACCCCTTTGAAGTATTTGTTTTTCTTCTGTTGTTCTTGATTTAAGCTCATTAGTGTTTTTTGAGCAAATATCGTAAAATACAAAATCAATGCGTTTATAAAGTTTGATTTTTTTCTTGTATTCACATCTTAAGTCATTTTTGATACTTTCTTTGTTTCTTTCAAACAAATCTATAGCAAAAGGATTATCAAAATAAAAACACAGCATTCTTTCATTTGCACTATTGATAATCCTTGCTTCTTTCAAACTATATTTTAAGTCATTTTTTAAACATGCGCGAGCTATTTCATTAGCCTCAATTATATGTGTTACGATACTCATGCAACATCCTTTAATGCATATGGTTTTATATCTTTTGTCCATCTTGGATTGATTAAATATTTTGTTTGTTTAATAAGTAATAATTCTTTTGTAAAGCTATATGTTTTACCTAGTAAAGCTATAAAATCATATATAAAATCTAAAGCATCATGAATGTGTTTATGCTGTATGTATTTTAAAAATTTATAGTTTAGTTTGAAAGTTAATTCTAATCTTTTCCAGTCTTTAAATTCTTCTTTGATTTTTTCTTTGTGATAACTAGTCTGCTTTTCATACTTATCATAAATCAAAATTCTATCAAGATCAAAAAACTTACTATGCACCCTATTTACATAAAGAGATTTTTTATAAAAGACCATTTCGCCTTTGATTTTTTTATTTAAAGACAACTCATGTAAATGTTCTTCATATTTTCTCATAGAAGCACTTTCGTCACAAAAATCACAAGCTATATCAAAACTATAAGCCTTAAACCTCTTAACCATTTTACTTAACACCTTATACACATCAGCTACCACACTTTTGCTAGGCTGAAAAAGACCATTAAACTGTACTTCTACATAAAAGTCTTTTTTCTTTTTATTTTTTCTAGCAACTTCATGGGTGTCTTTTGAATTTTCTATCACTATTATGGTATTTGATAAACTTTTATTTCTAGGTTTGATGTTTATATACCTAACCTTAAACTCATAAAACTTATCTTTTGTTTTGATATTTTTAAACTTCTCTTTTGTGTATTTTTCTATAGCTTTATTGCGGTTTGTTTTTCTAAGTTTTGTATATAAATCATGTTTTTTAAGAAATTTATAAAATGCAAATTTTGGGATTACAAATTTGATACTATCATAGCCTATGTTTTGCATTTTATTCCTTTCTTTTTTGTTATTTTGCTACCTTATCAAAACCTTTTTTCATAACTAAAGATTTTGAATTTGCCTTTGTAAGTTTAAATCCCTTTGAGCTAAGCTCACTTATTAAACTTTCTATTTCTCTTGCTTTTTTAAATGCATCATTTTCTTTTTGTATAGGCTTAAAATTCATTACTATCCTTTCAATAATTCTTTTGCTTTTATCAAGAGTTTTTTTAGGTCATCTAGGTTAGATCTTAAATCATCCTCATCACACTCTTCCATGTAGTCAATTAAATCTAAGCATTCTTTGTTAATTAAAGTCAAAGCTCTTGCGTGCTCTATGGCTGTGTTAATTTTTTCTTTAAAAGACATTTTTTTCCTTTTTATAGTGCATAAATGGAAGTTAAAAACCACCATAAAGGTGGTTATTCAAAATAAAGAAAGCTAATATGGCTTATAAAGGAGTTTAACTCCCATTTAAACACTACTTATGTCAAAACATAGAGCCTGCATTCAAAGTTATTTAAACTTTTGGTATTTTGACCATTTAACAAAGCTTTTTAAAAAAGCCCACTTTCCCACCCGTCGCCGTGGAGTGTGATAAATAAAGAACACGCTAGCTTGATCACCAAGCTAGCTATAAGGAAATTCACTTAAAACCTAGTTTCAAGCTTTTAAAAACCTTTTAAGCACACTTAGAAAATGTGCTTAATGAGGTTTTCAAGCTACCTCATCAATTTCTTTTAAAAGTTCAGAAATCTCTTGTATGGTTTTTGTTTTTTCTTCTACCAAAGCTGTAAATTTTTTATGCTTTAGTTTTAAATCTTTCAATCTCTTAGATAATCTCAAATCCTCATTCAAAAAACCAAGTCTTAAAAGTGCTTTTTCTACTTTAGAATTTGTTTTGCTTTTATTGCTAAGCCAAACCTTTAAAGTTTGATTTTTCAAATTGAGTTTTCTTTCTACCTCATCAAAAGTTTTTAACCCTAACTTTTCTCGAATTTTCTCTTTAATACACATTCAATTACCCTTGTAATATTTTGGAATGATAGGTGTGGTAGTTCCATGTTGTGGTTGTGGTTTTATTATTTTTTCTTGATTTTCTGACATATTTACTTCCCTTTTTATGATTTGCACATCATGAACTACGATGGTTTCAAATAAACCATCACTAATAGCTTCTAGTTTTACAAAATTATGATCAAGTAAAAAATTCAAAGCTTCATTAAATTCGCTTTCTTTTATGTTCATTCTTTTAAAAAGTGTATCTTTTTTTATAGATTTTTCATTGCTGAGTATATTTGATATGGTGTTTGCATATGCTCTTATCATTTTGTTTCCTTTATTTTTATGATTACAAACACAACCGATAAGATAGCTATAATCACACCAGCTATAATCCAATCTTGCATTATATATCCTTTTTTATACTTAAGCAAAAAGTTGGTATTCTTTTTGCTAAAAAATAATTATTTTTATGTTTTAAAATTAATTATGTGTAGAATTATAATTCATTTTGAATTAATTGCAAAGTCAAATTATAAATAATAATTCAAATTGATTTAATTTAGCTTATAGTATCTTATATAATATAATTAAAAAAGGAATTAAAATGTCAGAAAATAAAGAAAATATTTCATATGAAAATTACGAAAAGAATTTAAAGCTACAGCTTGAAAGCAAAAGAAAGGATTTAGATATTCAATTAACAAGTATAATTCCTGGACAATTTCAAACTATAAAATTATACATGTGGCTTTGCACTTTTATAATAGTTAGCGATATCACTATACTTAATAGTTATATAAAAACAACCCATATAGATTCATTTGCCATCATTCTCTTTGGTGTTTCAATTGTGTTTTTAGCGTATTGTGTCTTTTTTTCCCTACTTGCATTAAAAGCAAATAATACATTAGCTTTCCCACAAGATCAATATAAAAACATGTCTCAGTTTAATTCAGATAATTTAGAACATACAAATGGAATTAATGCTATGATATCTTCTATACTAGATGCCTTCAATGAAAATAACAGAATTATTAATAATATAAGTAAAGATATTAAGCTAATTTATTTTGTTCTTCTTGTGGGAGCTATGATATCTTTTTTTGCTATAATAGTAAGTGGTTCGCAAATCATAAAAGGAGAGATAAATATGTCAGAAAATCAAGAAAAAATAACAAAACCGCAACCACAGCCCGGAACTACCACACCTATCACTCCAAAAACTAGAGGGGATAAGCCTCAACAAGAAAAAAAATAATTTTTAAGGCGTAATTACGCCTTATTTAAAATAAAATATAATATCCAAAAAAGAAAAACACAAATATAAACCAATACTCCATTTTTAAACCATTAAAATATCATAATATAAATTTAATCTGAAACTTGGCATACTTTATGCTTGGGTTTTAGTAAACGATTTATTTTTTTATATTGTTGGTAATATTATAATTCATTTTGAATTAATTGTCAAGTCAAATTATTTTTTTAAGGCATCAATCATGGATTACGAGCAAACAATTAAAGTATTAAAAAAATTTGCTGATGTGGATACCATAAAAGAATTAAGTGATATACTTAATGTAAACTATGTCACTTTTAACACATGGGCTACTAGAAAAGAAATTCCTCTTAAGAGAATTAAAGAATTCTCGGAAAAACTTGGAATAGATATGAATTTAATTACAAATCCTAAAATGGATAATTACAAAGAATTAGTAGAAGAAATGAAAACTTTTTTTAACGTAAAAAGTTTAGAAGAAGTAGCTGAAAAATTAGGATATAAAAAAAATAACGCAAACAATTGGCGTAACAATAAACAACTTTCTGCTCAAGCGCTTAAGAAATATTACGATTTAAAAAACAACAAAAAACATATAATTAAAACAAGCAATATAGAAAATATAATTAAAATCAGATATTTTCCTAATGTTTACGCTAGTGCAGGTTTTGGCAACGATAACAGCGATGAAAACTTTCAAACTATATATCTTGATAAAAATTTTTTAGTAGAAATATTAGGTATTCCTTACAAAACACAATATGATATGATAAAAATATTTGGCGATAGCATGGAACCTTTTATACAAAATGGAAGTTTTGTTATAGTTGATACTAGTAAAAATTCTCTCGATAAGATCAAAAATGCTGATGTGGCTATTTTTAGATACGATGGTGAATTATTTTGCAAACGCATAAGAAAAAATGTCCTTGATGATGAAATTATCATAAGTAGTGATAATATAGGTTTTGAAGACAAAAAAATTAAAAAATCTGCATTAAAAGACTATGTATTTTTAGGTGTTGTAATTTGCTCGTGTAACACTAAAATATTCTTAAATCAAATAGAAAGGGTTTAAAATGCTTAAAAAGATATTTTTATTAGCGCTATTTACCTCATTGTCTTTTGCAAAGTACATGCAATATGAACCGAGTGAAGATTTTACAAAGTATTTTACTACACAAAACCGCTCTCAAGTTTTAGATAAAAATATTAAAACAACCGGCAATTAAAGAATATAAATAAAAAACAAAAATAATAATTATTTTTTTGGCAATCGATATGCTAATAACGATAATTAGATTTAAGTATTTTTAAGTGATTAATTTGCTATAATTCCAAAAAAATTTTACAATGTGTTATAATTTTTTTTTAATAACAAACAATTAAAACAAATATAATAATTGGAATATTATTTGCTATATATTTTGACATTAGCAAAGGAGTAAATAGCATGAATAGTAAAAAAATTATAGATATATGTGACTTATTTGTAGATTTTAACAAAAATATAGAAAGTTTATTTCCCTTAATCCAATTAAATGGAAAATCTGCTGAAATAAAAAGATTACCAACTTTTAATATCCCTCAAGATATTAGAAATATTGAGCCAAATTTAAAATACCAGCCTATTTATAGACTTGAATTTGAAAATAGCGATATTAATGTCCTTTTAGGAGATCATACTATAGGTTTTGACTTATCTAAAAGCACAAACGAAGATGTTAATTTTATTATTGATATTTTAGAATCTATTAAAAACGAAATTCACTCCATAAATAGAATAGGAACAAAAAAAACTTTTTTCACAACTACTATAGAAAATTTTTTAAGTATAAAAATTAAAAATAACGACTATTTAAAATCTCTCTCAAATATTAAAATAAAAAAAGAATATGGAGAAAACATATGCTTTATTATGATAGCTGATAACAAAAGCAATATATTGACTTTAGATAATGAATATAAGGAAGAAAATGGATATTTTATAGAAATAATTACAGCTTATGAAAAACCGAATAGTAATTACGATAATACTATTTGCAAAAAAATTAAAGAATTACACTCACTACAAAATGAAAAAATGAAAGAAATAATACCATGATTAATCTTGCCAGTTTAGCTCCTATAGTTTTAGTTTTAACACATTCCTCTGTTGATACATATTTATCATCATATAATAATTTTTCACTACAAAAAATAAATACAATAGAAAATTTGTTTTCACTACAAAAAATAAATACAATAGAAAATTTGTTTTCACTACAAAAAACAAATACTACAAGTAGTGAAAAAATAGGTAAAATACACGACAAAGACTATGAAATTCAACATTTAAGCAATCTTATAGTAAAAACAACTGGATACAACATTATATCTATTAATGAATTTAAGGATAATATAGAAAATAAAATCTCTCTCGTTTTCAACATAGATTCACCAGATAATATAAGCGTAGATGAACTAGAAGAGATAAATAAAAAAACACATGATATATTTTCACAAAAAAAATATTTTTATATTGATTCATTTATGGTTTTATGATGAATTTTAATAAAAATAGTAAATACGATAATCATTTTGAATTTGCTAATGATTTGTTTCAGTTTGCCAAAATATGTTTAAAGCAAAATGATAGAATTTCTTTTAGAATGGGTATTGGAAGATTGTACTACGCATTTTATCATAAAATATTACATGAAAACAAAGAAATACTTGAATCCATAAAAGAATCGAAAAATATGCACGCATATATATTTGATCACAATAATTTACCTCTATCTTACTACCACCAATTAAAAACTTTAAAACGCATGAGACAATGGGCAGATTATCAAACCGATGCAAATTATCTAGAAAAAACAAAGATTGATCATATGTTAGCAATGTGCGAAAGAATATTTCAAATATCTATAAAAATCAAAAAATAAATATTTCTTGATAAAAAATAAAAATTTTTACAGAAATTTCATAATTCATCATTCAACTCCTTAATTTTATCTATATTGATCTCACATTGCTTATAGTGATAAAAAAGCTCACTATAAGCTTTTAATATATCTTTTTCATCTTGCACTATAGGTTTATGTGCTCTATCAAATTCTAAAAGCTCATTTGGTATTTGCACTTTTTGAATTTGTATTTTGGTTAGTACTTGTGTTTTGCTCCCACAGCCTATCAAGCATAGCATTAAAAAGCTTAGTAGTGTTAGTTTCATTGCTTTTGGATATATAGTTTTTAACATCATCAACCCTCGTTTTGATTTGATTTTTTTGAGTATTTGCATGAAAGAGTGCTTTTAGCTCTTGCTCGTGTCTTATTTTAAGCTCCTGAGCAATTTTTGTGAGTTCATTATTTACACCCAAAGCTAAATTTAAATCACTTTGACTTTTTTCTAATTTTGCATTTGTGCTATCTAGCTTAAGATATAAATATCCTACTAAGATTGCCATTAGAGCTAAAGCAATATAAAGCTTTGTGTTTTTAAATAAAAATGACATATTATTTGTAGTTTAAAGTAGGTTTTTGCATAATACTTTCAAGGGTTAGCCGTAGGTCTGACCCCCTATGGCTTAATCTAACCCTAGAAAGTAGGTGATTAAATTTGAGCTATATAATCCACATAATCTTTATAATTATACTACTAAGTATGATTATAGTCAAGGCTTATTAACCTTATCCCCTTTTTTAGGGGGATTATGTGGTAACCTACTCTAAACTTACTCCTTTCTAAAATTTGTTTGTGATTTCTAATTTTATATTTGATAAATCTTGCTGATATAGCAAATCATATAATTTTTTACAAGCTTGTCTGCTTTGACTGACACTTTCATCACTCTTAGTTAAACCTAGCAAAATACAACCTTCGGTATCTTTATCTGTATTTCCCCAATGGATTAAAATGTGTCTATCAAAAGGTACATCATCGTTGCAGATATTTACAACACTATCATCATCATTTAAAACCTTAACTCCTGCTACTACCCTTTTACCTTTATCATTAAAACTAGATAATGTATGTCTTTTTAGATTATAAACTCCAGCAGGAACTCTTAAGTCTTTTTCTCTTTCAATCCCTTCTTTATCTTCTTCTAAAGAAAAACACTCAAAAAGAATATTTTCTTTTTCATCTAAGACTTTAAACTCTCCTATGACACAAGTATTTCTTAAATACTTTCTAGTTAATTTTAATTTCATTTATTCTCCTTTTTTATTTATTCTATATTCCATTGTGAATATGAATTTACATCTTTAGAAATATCATCACCTATTCTAATATCTATTGCATATATGCCTTTTTTAGAAACTTCTGCATTAGTCTTTGCGATTTTTTCTAATCTGCTCATAGGTTCTAAGATACCATTTGAAAAAGCTTCTAAAATCATCTTAGGTGTCCAGTCTCTAGTTTCAACATTCCCATAAGGACGCAATCCAAAACCTTTAATATTTATTGGCAAAGGTTGATCAAATATAAGTGTATATTCATAAATTCCATCATTTGTTAAGGCACCACTTAGTAAAGATTTATTGTTAGCTTGAAAAATATTGTATGTATAACCTGTTCCATAAAGTGGTATAGTGCTTGATATAGTAGCCGTATAATCTTTTCCATTTATTTCAAAAACAACACTTCCATTTGGACTTGTAGTAATATTAGCTTCCTTAGCAAATATTGCATTTGCATTTATATTAATAAGACCAAAATTACAAACACAACAAGCTGAGTAAGTTGTAGCTACATTATTTCTTGAAACCTTAAAAGATAGCTTATTTATTGATATTTCTTTTGAAGGTTCGACTTTTACCCATTCAGTTAAATTACTTATATAAAATGTATTTGGAGTAGTGCTTTTATCAACCCATATAAAGCCTTTTTCATATCCTACATAATTTCCAATTTTTTCAGGTGGAGGAGTGTTTGCAATATTGCGCATCAATGCATTGTTTTGCATAACATTTAAAAAAGTACTCAAACAATTTTGATAATATAAGCAAATTAAGTAAAAAATTTTACATTGATAAAGAGAAAATACACAAACTAAAGATATAAATAAACAAGAAATTAATTTTTACTCTATACCAAAACTTAATATTTCAGCTTCTGCTGGCGGAGGTAATGAATTAATAGGATTAGAAGAATATGAAACTGGTGAAATGCTTGAGCTTAGCAAAGCTTTTTTTAAAACAACGCCAAAGAATTTAAAAGCTATCAAAGTTGATGGTTATTCTATGATTCCAATGCTTCTACCTGATAGCTGGGTAGTATTTGAAGAAACACATGAGTATCAAGGAGATGGATTGTATATTTTAAATTTTGATAATCAACTTATGGTCAAGCTTTTACAATTAAACCCAATAAGTAAAATTTTGGATATCATTAGTGTAAATAAGGATTATAAAAGCTACAGCATAGACTTAAAAGACTCACAAATTGAGTTAATCATACAAGGAAAGGTTCTGCGTTCTATTATATAAAACAAGAAAAAAAATCTTGCTTTTACTCGGCATATAGCATGTTTCCAAACTGATCAAATAAAATATAAGTACTTCCTTCAAATGACATGCCAAATTGATTTTTGGCTGTATAGTTTGTTCTAATAGCTATTTGCATTCCATTGTCTTTTATTGCATGATGAGAGTCCTTAAAATTGTAACTATCAGGTATATATAAAGATTTTATTATAATATTCTTAGCAATCGAATTTTCCCCATCCCATAAACTGTTGTTACCCATAACATAACTTGGATTTCCATATTGAGTGTTCATTAAAATATTGTTTTTGAATTCATTATCACATGTTTGTAAAGGAATAGACAATGTCGTTTTATTTGATTTTGTCCAAATACAATTTGTATAGTTCTTAAATTCTTTTTCGTCCATTATAAAATTATTTTTTTTCACATGCTCTTCTAAAAATTCAACTAAATTTTTATGAAAATTTGTATCATTTCTATAACTTAATCCATTAAATTCTTTGTAAATATCATTTCTTAATAATTCTAATTTTGTGTCCTTATTATAGCCACAACCAATAAAAATTATTGCAAATGCAATCAAAGCAAATAAGTGTTTAGGCATATCGATTAGCTCCTATTCAAAGTTTTTATTTATTATACTAAAAATATTGTTTGATTATTTAAAAAATAATAGCAATTGAAAATTTAAGATTAAGTCTTGAAGAAAAATAAAATGTAACCAAAAAGTATCATTTTATTTTTCTATGGTTGCTTTTTATTTTTCCGCCGACAAATTCTCGATAATGGCAAATATATTTATATTATTCAAACATTTAGTGCAAAAAGATCTACTTTGGCTAATTATACTAAAAATGCCCATATTGTTTTAACAAATAAAGGTAAAATCGTAAAAGTATAATTAAATCAAGATAAAGATTTTAAATTGGATTATATTAATTGAAATTCAATTTAAGTTTAAGCTTTATGGAAAAATAAAATCAGCATTTTTGTGTTGTTTTTATTTTTCCGCCGACAAAATTATATTCAAAATCTTAAAAAAAGAGTTTTTATATTTTCAAAAATAGCTTTTTGTATATTATATAAATAACCATAATAACAATTTATTTTACATCTAAATTATATATTAGGTATAAATCTTTTTCATAGATAAAACTAATTATACTATGTGAGCTATTATAATACTTTATAATATTTTATAAAGCTTTGAAAAATCACTAGGAACTTTGATAATCAAATTTTCATTTTTAAGTTTTAATTTCTTAAATGATAGATTTTATTATCATAGTAAAAACTTTGGTTTAAAAATACTTTTTTTAAAAATACATAGTCTTTACAAAAAATCTTCTTGGTAAAATTTATTTAAAATTTATATCCAGATTGATATAAACCTTTATATCAATCTAGGTTATTGATTTAATATCATCATAAAAAACTTCATCTTGTGAATTTGGGTTTGCAAAACCTTGTTTTAAAAGCATATATCTATTAAACCTAGCTACATTACCCAAACTTTAAAATATCTCTCTTGTATTGCTTTTAAAACCTTGCTATTTTTTCACAAATCAATTACAAAGTTTTTATTTTCATTAACAAACCACACACTTACTACTTTCTACCTTCCCTACTTCAACCTCACATTCATAATCATATTAGATAAAAAGATACTATCTTTATCAAAGCTTTTTA
>NZ_NFOE01000018.1 GCF_002179635.1 Campylobacter jejuni
GGTAAAGACAAAAACTACCTAAACATTGCTCATGGTACTAGTAAATCTATGATAGAAGGTATATTAAATGCAGGTGGTAATAATGTCTTTTTAATTAATCCTAATGGGGTTATTATTACTAAAACAGGTAGGATCAATGCTAATCGCTTTGTGGCTTCGACTTCGTCTATGAGTGATGGGGATATGACAGCATTTGCTAATATGAAAAATTTCAATGATGGTTTAAGCTTTTCGCCAGTGTTTAAACCACAAAAAGCAGGCAATGTAGTTAATATGGGTAATATTAATGCTAATAATGTATTGCTTATAGGGAATAAGGTAGATATACAAGGTGGTAAAGTAGGAAATAAAAACTCTACTACACATTTGGTGGGAAAAAATATGTATATAGACGCAGATAGTACAAATTTAAATTCTACTATAAATGTAACAGCTACAGAAGGTGGTTACATACAAAGACAAATGATAAATTTTGCAAATAGTGGTTATAACTTTGGTAATAATGTAAAAGTAAATATAGTAAATTATAAAGATTCTAGCGGCACAACTCATACAGGAAGCTCTAATTTTAAAAAAGCGTTAACTATAGGTAATATGGGAAATGAAAAAGATAATGCCATAGAGTGGTGGCACTTTGCAAAAGGTTGGAATGAAGGTTTAGGTAATATTAGAGAAATTGATGAGTTTAGATTGGTAGGGAATATTGATTTTAGTAAAATAATTGTAGATCCAATTGCATATGATTACAATAATGCTTTTAATAAAATATTTAATGGAAATGGGTTTACATTAAAAAATATTACAATTAATGCCAATAAAAATTATAATGTAGGATTATTTGGAACTACTAATGGAGCTGAAATTTCTAATATCAATATTGATACTATAAATTTTAAATATGAAAAAGATTTACCATTTAGAATAGGTGGTTTTGCTGGATATATACGAAATAGTAAGATTTCAAATATCACACTAAGTAATATTGGAGTTATTAATGCAGTTAGGATAGCGGGAGGATTTGGTGGAAGTATTAGTGATTCTTATATTGATAAAATTAAACTAGATGGTATAAAAGAAATTATTGTTGTAAATGAGGGAGAGTTAGCAAATAATGTTACTAGTATTGGTGGATTTACTGGACTTGGATCATCTTCTAGCTACAATAATATTATTATAAAAGATATTGGAAATTTGTCTTTAACTAATAAAATTGGAGAAGTTTATACAACTTATATAGGTTGGTTTATTGGAAGATCTGATCAGCTTGCTCAATCTAAAAATATTAATACTTTTAATAATATTGCAATCTATGATATTGGCAATATCTCAGTTAATGGCTATTGGGGTAATTATGATTTATATATTGGATCTTTCGCTGGAGCCTTGCACGGAAGCAAAAAAGAAATTATGCAGAATATCTATATGTTTATAGATGATAATTCTCAAATATCATATAATAAATTTTTTAGATTTTATTATCTAGGTAAATTTGCTGGAACGCTAAATGCGGAATTAAATAATGTTCATATATATTCCAATAATAGCACTCTATCTGATATGAATAATGATTCCTCTCTAATTAACAACTTTAATAACAATGGCTATGTTTCAGATAAAATAAACATTCACACTTATAATAACTCTACTCAAAGTGATGCATATGAAGACTTTTTATCTAAAGCTGACACTATAGAAAAACCATCTAAACCAACAGATCCTACCGATCCGAGTAATCCTGATGTTATCTTAGATAGTGATGATGTAATTAGTGCAGAAGATTTAAATAAATGGCTTGATGAAATATTTGGTGGAGATTACTGGGTAGATATAAAAGATCTTGGCAAAATTCAAGGTCTAAGTGAAAGTATAGCTCAAAGCATATCTTTCTTGGAAGCTTTATATGGTCAAAAAGGTATGAAAGAAATATTAGAAGGAATTAGCAATGAGTATAAAAATATTTCTACCAAATATGATAAATTTGCAATTAATAAAGCAAATCTTTTAGCATTTATTAATGATAAATTAAAACCCCTAGTTGAATCTTCTAATAATGCCTTAGCTCAATTAAAACTCATACAAGATCAATTAAAAATAGCTATAGCTAAATACAATGATTATGTTAAAAAAATCAATGAAAACCCTGCTATAAAAAATGAGGAAACTTTAAATGCTTTAAAAGCTGAAGTGGATAGATTAAACCAACTTAGCGGAGAATTAGCTACCACTATAGCTAAAAATCAAATAATACTAAAAGATTGGCAAGATAAAGCTAGTACTGATTCTAATGAACATTTTACTATCAAAGGACAATTTGATAATGTAGCATTGTTAATACCTAATTTAGAAAAAGTAACAGTTAATGGTAATGAAAACGATGACTATGAAAAAATATCTCACCAAGTAGCTAATATTCAAAAACAAACACCTATTTTTGAATATGAAGAGGAAGAAACTGAAGAGGTGGATGAAATTTCCTTGCTTCAAAAAAGTAAAATCTGCATAGTCAGCGATAATTATAAAACTATGAATCCTTGTGTGGTTGAAAGTTTTTAATCTATACTGCTTTAACAGTATAGATTATAGGAAATGCTTTTCTTTTAAAATCACATATAATTTTAAAGTAGAAATAAAGAAAGTTAAAATAGCAGGTCCAAGGATAATACCCCAAAAGCCAAAACTTGAAATTCCTGCTATCATCGCAAAGAAAATTAAAAGTTCGTTAATTTGCGTTGGAATTTGAACAAGTTTTTCATTGATCCATTTAATGATGTAAGGCTTTACTAAAGTATCTGCGATAAAAGATATCATTATCACGCTATAAATGAAAATCACTAAAGCACCGCTTAAATTGTTATTTGCAAATTCATATAAAGAAACAGGCACATAAACTAAAGCCCCGCCTACTACAGGGATTAAAGAGCTAAAGCAAAATAATATTCCCATTAAAATCGCATCATAACCGTAAAATTTAGTAATGATAGCAAAAAGCACCCCTTGTAAAATAGCATTTAACACCATAGAATAAAACACAACAGACATTACATTACTCACTTCGCTTAAAATGCCTTGAGTTTCTTCTTTTTTCATAGGTACTATGGTTTTTATATAGCCAATGAGTTGGGCTCCATAAAGATTAGCAAAGAAATAAAACACACAAATTAACACCATATCAGTTAGAAATTTGGTGCCAAATTTAGTTGCGCTTGAAAGATAGGTTAAAACATTTTTAGAGATAGAATTTAAGTCAATACTTGCTAATGCTTCTTTGATTTTGGGTTCTATAAAACTTAAAGACTCAGGCAAGTGTAAAGAATAATTTTTAAAATATTCTATGGTATTGTGAAAATAGCTCATATCAAAACCTTTTGCAGCCTTTGCTAGTTCTATAATAGCATATACAAAAGGGATGAAAAATAAAGCTAGCATAAAAGCAGTAGTAGCTGCTGCAGCAACGACTTTTTTACCTTTGAAAATACTTAAGAATTTAACATTAACATTAGAAGTAGAAACAGCCATTAAACTTGCTATAGCTATATTCATCAAAAAAGGTTTGAATAAAAAAAGTACCCAAAATAAAATGATTAAAATAAAACTAATCAAGAAAAAATTACTACTTTTCATCAAATAAACCTTTGTTGTATTTTAATTTTAAAACATCAAAACTTTTTAAGCTCGCAATACGGCCTTTGGCTGTTCTTTCTATATAACCATTTGCTAGTAAATATGGCTCTATTACATCTTCTATTGTATTTTCATCCTCGCTTAATGCTGCAGCTATACTAGAAAGTCCTATAGGTTTTCTTTTAGCTTCAGTTAAAAGCTCTAAATACCGCAAATCCATCGCGTCAAAACCAAGCTCATTTACCCCTAAGGAATCAAGTGCTTCTTTAGCTCTTTTTTCGCTAATGATTTCTTCATCATTTACATCAGCAAAGTCTCTTACACGCTTAAGCAATCTTAATGCTATTCTTGGGGTTGAGCGACTGCGTTTGGCTATTTCCAAAGAAGCTTTTTTTTCACAAGTTTTATTAAGCTTTAGAGCTGCTTTTTCTAAAATAATAGCAAGCTCTTCATTTTTATAAAATTCCAAGCGAAATTGCATACCAAAGCGATCGCGTAAAGGATTGCTTAGCATACCTGCTCTTGTAGTAGCACCTATTAAAGTAAATTTGGGCAAATCGATTTTGATTGTTTGTGCAGCAGGACCACTACCTATAATAATATCAAGACGAAAATCTTCCATAGCAGGGTAAAGCACTTCTTCTATGGCAGGACTTAAGCGATGAATTTCATCGATAAATAAAATATCTCCCTCGCTAAGATTAGTTAAAATCGCAGCTAAATCTCCGCTTTTTTCTATCATGGGTGCAGCGGTAGTTTTGATATTTGCATTCATTTCATATGAGATAATGTTTGCTAAAGTTGTTTTACCAAGTCCTGCAGGCCCACTAAAAAGGATATGATCTAGACATTCATTTCTTTTTTTAGCAGCTTTGATGAAAATTTCTAAATTTTTTTTAATATTTTCTTGTCCTATGTAGCCGTCAAAATTTGAAGGTCTAAGGCTTGTTTCATAAGTTTCATCAGGGGAGAATTTTTCAATCTCTACGATTCTATCCATATTTTTTCCATTTTATTTTGTAAGAAATTTTAATTTTATCTAAAATTTGCTAAAATAAACATTTAAACTTAGATTATAGAAGTTTTTATGGGAATTTTAGAGCAATTAGAGTTAGATTACGAGCTTGAAGAAATCGAGCGTTTTTTGTATTTTTTTAGAAGTCTTTGTGATGTTTTAGAGCCTTTGATAGTAAAGCTAAGCAGTGATAGCTCAAAATACAAAGAAGCTTTAAAAGACTTAGAACAAAATATTCACAATGTAGTTTGGGCTGCTAAAAGATTAAATTTAGATGAGATTGCAAATTTTTGCACATTCTGTGAGGAAATTATGCAAGAAGCAGCTAAATTTGATGGGCCTGCTAGTGATGAATTTGTGGATTGGATGTTTTTAGTGGGTGAGCAGCTTGATAGATATTGCAGTGATTATGAAAAAAATGCTTCTTTTTTAAGTGTATTTAACCCTCAAATTGCAAATGTTCCTGATAAAATTTCTAAATAACGGGGACGACTTGGCTTCGACAGGAGTAGAGTGGCCTTGGTGGCATGTCGCTTTGAGCAAAGCGTATAAAGCTCAAATTAAAATTAAACGCAAACAACGTTAAATTTGCTCCTGCTTACGCTAAAGCTGCGTAAGTTCAGTTGAGCCTGAATTTTAAGTCATACTATCTAGCTTAGAATTTGGTCATTTTTGATAGTGTAGATTGAAATTTGACAAGTTTTGATTGAAGTTAAAGTCTTAGTCTAGCTTGAAATTTTGGAAGGTGAGTTTGGCTAGATGAAATTTTCACCTTTGCTAAGCATGTAGATGCCGTGGTTGTTTTATTTTTGGACAGGGGTTCAATTCCCCTCGTCTCCACCAAATTTAATCTTTCATAAAAACTATATCGTTTTTTGTATTTTTACTAGTTAAGTTGTTTTTAATATAAAAAATTATGGGAAAAAATGTAGATTTTGTTTATAAAATAGTAGATTTATAGGCGATAATATAATTCTTAAATAAGGAAATAAATAATACTCTTAAATCATAGAGTATTATTTTGTAATTTTTTAGATGTTTAATCATCCTTATGCTGATTATTCTTGACTAGTGCATCTCTTATATCGATGATAAGATAAATTAGAAAAAAGCTTAAAAATATTACTATAAAAAACCCAATAAGCGTTGCCAAGCCTGCTGCAAAATCTTGCGTAAACATTATTGCAATAGAATAACCAATCGCTGTAATAAAACTTAATATGGTTATTATATCTAGCAAAGTTCTACCAAATTTTATGATTAAATTTTTAATCATGATTACTCCTTGATGAAAAATTGCTAATTATAGCAAAAACATAATTTTAATTAATGGAAGATTGTAAAATTATTTGAAGTTTAGATTTTCTTTGCAAGGCTATCCTTGCAAAGAATTTATACAAATAAAGAATTTACACTTTCATTGTGATAAACTCTGCGTATTACCTCTCCAAAAATAGGTGCTACGCTTAGGACTTTGATTTTATCCATTTGTTGTTTTAAAGGTATAGTGTCAGTTACTACTAGCTCATCAAGCGCATCTTTAGCTATTCTTTCATAAGCTACACCACTAAGCACAGGGTGAGTACAGCAAGCTATAACTGACTTTGCGCCTTTGCTTTTAAATACTTCAGCAGCTTTTACTATGGTTCCTGCTGTATCGATGATATCATCTACTAAGATCACTTCTTTATCTTTTACATCGCCGATGACATTCATTACTTCGCTTTCATTAGCTTTTTCGCGTCTTTTATCTACTATAACTATATCAAGCCCTAAAGCTTTTGCCACGCTTCTAGCTCTTGCTATACCGCCTATGTCAGGACTTGCGATGATAGGGTTTTTATAGTTTTTATTTTTAATATAATCATTAAAAATAATACTTCCATAAAGATTATCCACAGGTATATCAAAAAAGCCTTGAATTTGTCCAGCATGTAAATCTATGGTAGCTACTCTATCTACTCCTGCTGATTCTATAAGATTTGCTACTAATTTTGCAGTAATAGGCACCCTAGGACTTGCTTTTCTATCTTGTCTGGCATAGCCAAAATAAGGGATGATAGCTGTGATAGAGCTTGCACTTGAGCGACGCAATGCATCTGTCATAATTAAAAGTTCCATTAGATTATCATTTGTTGGAGCACAAGTACTTTGTATGATAAACACATCTTTACCGCGCACGCTTTCATCTATTTGAATGCTAATTTCACCATCGCTAAAACGCTTCACACCTGCATTGCTTAGAGGTAATGAAAGGTATTTTGAGATTTTTTTAGCAAATTCCTCATTTGCTGAACCAGAAAATATTTTATATCCACGCATATATAAGCCTTAGAAAGTTTTTTGTGATGATATAAAAAGTTTTTTAAAAATACAATAAAACATATTAAAAGCCATGCAATCTTTTTAAATCCGCATCAATAGGAAATTTGTTTCCATCTTTATCTACGCTTACATAAGTTACTACAGCTGAAGTTACATGCATACAATACACACGACCATATTCATTAGCTCTTTGTGTAACTACTTCTACTGCTACGGTGATAGAGGTATTACCTGCTTTGATTATTTTTGCATAGCAAGATACCAAATCGCCTACGAAAATTGGCTCCTTAAAAATGATTTTATCCACTGCTACGGTTACTACTCTTTGCGGAGAAAGCTCCCTTGCGGCAATGGCTCCAGCTAGATCAATTTGTGACATGATCCAACCACCAAAGATATTACCAGCGGGGTTTGTATTGCTTGGCATAGCTATAACTCTTAGCTTAGGTTCTCCCATATCTTTCATACATTCTCCTTGTGTTTTAAAAAAAACATTATAATTAAGTTTTAAAAATAAAGAAAGGTAAAAAATGAATGATTTTAAGCAAATAGCAAAAATTGTGAAAAATAGGAAACAAAATATCAATAGTCTTTATAATATACTTCAAACTAATCAAAGTCATCCTTTGATAGATAGAGCTTTAGAACTAGCTAATCTTGAAAATGAAAAAAGCAATGTTTTAGCAATGTTGCGTCGTTTGGTGGATTTAAAAGAGGAAAATTTAGTCCAAGAGCTTGAGAAAAAAGGTTTAAATGAAGAAGAAATTTCTCAAATAAAATATAAAGTTTTTTCTTTGGTAAGAGCCTTTTATGAAGTAGAACACCAAGATTTAATCGATGAGATTAAGAGTAAAAATTTACTTGATGAGTTTTATTTGGCTTTAGTTCAAGGTGTGCATAATATAGGTGTAGTTATGAATTCTTTTGAGCTTGTTTGGAGCAAGCAAATTTTAGATACAAATAATAAAATCTTAAAAGAACAATTTCCAAATTTAAGTGATGCTTTGGAGTTTTTAAAACAAAATGAGCTTTATCAGCTTAATCAAGATGGTGAAATTTGCGAAAGAAGCTATGGAGCTTTAGTTAAAATAGGAACACTTTGGAGATTTTTACCTTATGCAAAAGCTTTTGAAAATGAAGTTTTAAAGCTTGAATATGAATTTGATAAACTTTTAGAAAAACTAAGAAATTGTGTGCTAGATGATGAAAAAAATGCTTATATTGACTATATAGAAAGATTAAAATTTGCATTTTGTGAAAAAGATAATAATGAAGTGGTTAAAAAATGGCAAGAAGCAGAGCTTGCGTGGATGGAAGTAAAATGCCCATTGCAAATTGGCCATCCTTTAGAATACTATGAAGACTCTTACACACATGCAGTAGCACTTGAGTGGGATATACGCTTAGAAGATGTGAGTGATTTTAATGGGAGTGAGTTTAAAGATAAAATCAAAGAAAGTTTTGCAATGGTGTATGCAAATTTAGATGAAGAATATGAAGCTTTGTTTGATGAGGTGAATTTTAATCTTGAAAAAACTCAGCTTTATATTTGTATGCCTATGATCTTTTATGGGGCAGAGCTTAAGGGACTTTTTTCTGCTCAAGTAGTGCCAAATGATGAGTATGTAAGCAATATAGCAGGCAAAAAGATTTTTGCTTTTTTAAATTATGTTTATGAAAATGCTAAAACCAAACCTTTTATGAAGCTTTCATCTATGATATTTGAAAAAGAATTTTTAGATTATGGTAGAGAAATTTTATTTTATAATGAAAAATTATGGAAAAGAATTTATGAAGTTTCTACCATAGGTCATGAGTTTGGACATATTTTCTTTGTAGCAAATGATAGCGAAAAGAAAATGAATGATAGTGGCGTGTTTAAAAATATAGAAGAGTTTAAAGCTACTGCGGGTGGGCTTGTGAATTTCTTTTTGCATGAAGAAGATGATTTAAAGCTTCCAGTGTTTTATGAGCTTATTAAAAGGGCTATAGGATTGATCGCTTGGCAAAAAGTAGAGGAGGTTAAGCCTTATTATACTGAAGGTTTGATTCATTTATCATTGTTGTTTAAATCAGGGGTGTTATCTTTTGCAAATGAGAAATTAAACATTAAATTTGATGAGGAAGCTTATGAAGCCTTTAAGGCTGTGTTTATGCAAAATTATTATAAGCTAGCAAGACATTATATGCTAAAAGAAGATGCTAAAAATTATTTAGAAGAATTTTGTGTTTTAGAAGATGAGGTATTTTTACCACTTGATGAAGAGTGTAAGGAATTTGTAAAATACTACTATGAATTACACAAACTTTATGGTAATGAAATCGATGAAAGCGGAGAGTTTGAAAAATACTCTAATGTAAAATAAAATTTTATCAAGAAGAATTTAGCTTTCTTCTTGATATTTGCTATTTTCTAATGCTTTTTCCATATCTTTTTGCGTTTTTAAAATCGCTTTACTAAAACCATTTAGTACTGAAAATGGAGCAAATTGTGCCGCTCTTTTTTCTCTTGACATTAGTGGGAATTGTTTTGATTTTTGATATTTTTTATCTAGTATATCTTTATACTCATCATGCATTATGACCTCCTATTAAAGAAGTAATTTCTTTAGTTTCATTATCTAAGCTTGAAGCTTTTAAAATAGCCTTTTTACCAAATTTTTGCATGATTTGAAGTCTTGCTTTTTGGAGTTTTTCTTCTTTTTCAAGTTGATTTTTTTCTTGCGAAATTGCATTAAAATCACTAAATAAATTTAATTCTTGGAAATTTTCTTGTGCTTTATCTGTGATATTATTTAAACTTAGGCTGATTTTTCTAATGCTTAAGTTTTTATCGCTGATTTTGCAAAAAAGCTCTAAGGCTTTTTTATTGATGATTTTTAAAGAATGGGTAAAATTTTCTAAATTTATACTTCCATGAGCATTTTTAGGTATAGTTCTTCCATAACTATCTTTAGTGATAGCTCCTTTGTAAGAACCTAAAAAACTTGAATTTTCTAAATTGCTTTTATCATATTGTATATCTAGTGTGATATGGTTTGTTTTAAGGTTATTTTGAATAAGTTCAAGCACCAAATGATCCACAAGTTCTTTTAAAACTTTTATTGTTTGATTATTATCATATGCAAAAGGCAAAACTTTAGCCATGACTTTAGAGTGATTTTGTGATTTGTAGTTTTTAATATCTTTCATCGTGCAAGTTTCAACGCCCCATGCATGATCGATTAATAATTCAGCATTAACACCAAAGTGTTTATAAAGCAAGTCTTCATGTTTTAAAGAAAATCTTGCAAGATCTCCCATAGTATGAATGTTTAAATTCGCAAGTTTTAAGGCAATGCCTTTACCTATACGCCAAAAATCTTTTAAAGGTTTATGCTGCCATAATTTATATCTGTATAATTTTTCATCTAAAAAGGCTATAAGCAAGCCATTTTCATCTACTTTTTGTCTTTTAGCAAGTATATCCATGGCGATTTTAGCTAAGTATAAATTTGTGCCTATACCTGCTGTTGCGGTGATTTTACTTGTATGCAAAATATCAAGTAAAACCTTAGTAAGTAGCTCATAAGCTGAAAGTTTGTATTTTTCAAGATAAGAACTAAGATCGATAAAAACTTCATCAATAGAGTATATATGGATATCTTTTGCATCAAAATACTTCAAATAAATGCTGTATATTTTTGTACTAAATTCTATATAAGTTGCCATTCTAGGCTTAGCAATAATGTAGTCTAGTTCTAAATTAAAATCATTTTCAAGTTCTAATGTATCAAAACTTTTAGCTTTAAAGCGGTGTTTTTGAGTTTGTTTTAGTCTTTCTTGGTTGATTGAATGGATTTTTTGTTTAAACTCAAAAAGTCTTAACCTACCGGGTATATTGTAAGTTTTTAGTGCAGGTGAAACTGCTAGTATGATGGTTTTATCTGTTCTTGATTCATCTGCTACAATAAGATTAGTTGTTAAAGGATCTAAATTTCTTAAAACACACTCAGCTGAAGCGTAAAAAGATTTCAAATCAATAGAAGCATAAATTTGCATAGTATGTGAAGCTTGCCTTTAAATTTATTATAATTATAACAGTAAAATTATTAAAATAGATGAAAGGAAATGAATTTTATAAGGTGGCGGACAGAGAGGGATTTGAACCCTCGAGACCCGTTAAGATCTGCACCCTTAGCAGGGGTGTGGTTTCAGCCACTCACCCATCTGTCCGTATTAAAAGGGAAAGTATATCTTATTGATTATAAGATATACCTTAAATTTATACACTAAGATAAGCTATAGTTAAAGTTATAACAAAACCAGCGCCTAAAACCGCTATTTGTTTACCTCTGTCTTTACGTATAGCTATGATAGTGATTAAAAGTCCTGAGATATAAAGGATTATCATAGCAAGTGCAAAAGCCAGTCCAAGCACAGAAAAGTACCACATACCTTTATCTTTATGAAGTAAAATCATATTACCAAGTAAGCTTCTTTCTTTTGTAATAATTTCATAGTTATTTTCATCTATTTTAACAATACTTGCAGTATAGTTTATAGCACCAAGCTCTATACCATCACCTTTTTTGTTAAGTTTTGGTTCTAAAGATGAAGGAAGTTTTAAGTTATTTTTCTTTAAAAAATCAATTAAAAATTCAGCTTCAGCACCTTCTTGAATAATGGCTTGAACTTTTTGACTTTGAATTTTAGCTCCACTTTCTCCATCAAAACCAGCTATATAAGCAAAACCAGTAACAGCGTATAAAAATGCTAGTGGCAAGAAAAATAAGCTAATGTAAATGTGAATTTGTCTGAATAATTTGTTCTTATTCATTTTTTAACTCCTTTTTTAAAATAATAAAAAGTATATTATTAAAAAATGAAGTGAAAATAAAATTTAATCTTTTTTAAATTTGCGTGCTAAGGTAAAAAAACTGCGTGCAATTCCATAAAACACATATAAGCTTGCAACGATTAATGCACTTTCTAAAAAATACAAATAAAGCATAGAAAATAAGACTACCAAAAGGATTAACACTTTTAAAACATTTGCACGTTTTAAATCGATTTTTTTAAAACTAGGGTATCTTATATTACTTACCATTAAAAAAGCTAAAAGTATTTGAATGCATACTATCATTAAAGAAAAATCATGTAAAAAATCATAATATAAATAAGCACTAACCCATAAAGAACTTACAACTGCAGCTGTTGGTATGGGAAGTCCTATAAAAACTGAAGGCTCATAAGTGCCTGTGGTGACATTAAATCTTGCTAAGCGTATGGCACCAAAAACTACAAACAAACCTGCTATTAAGGAACCAAAACGACCATATTCATAACCTATGCTCATATAAAAAAGCATAGCAGGTGCTACACCAAAGGCTATTAGATCTGCTAGTGAGTCAAACTCAACTCCAAATTTAGAAGTTGAATTTGTAGCTCTTGCAACGCGACCATCTAAACCATCGCAAATTAATGATAAAATGATATAAATTAATGCTTTATCAAAGTTTTGATTAATAGAAGCAATCACTGAAATAATGCCTAAAAATATGGAAGCAGCTGTAAAAAGATTAGGTAAAATATAAATTAGTTTAAAATTCATGGATTTAAATACCCTATCAATGCACCAATGCGTACTTTGTCATTTTCATTTACGCAAATTCTAGTATCTTTTGGAAGTAATAAACTCACACTACCATCAAACATAAAACCTATATTTTGTCCATGGTTTAAATGATGACCAAAATCATCAATATGAGCTTTTCTATTTAAAGCACCAAAAATGATACGTAATGCCCATTGTTTGCCTTTAGAGCGTGCTAAAAATAGCATTCTTTCGCCCATTAAATTTGTATTTTTCATAAATGGACATAAAAAAAGCCCGTGCCTTAGCCTAGTTTCTTCTATATCCATATCAAGTGGAGCTATGATGTTGCCTTGATGAATGATATTGTTTATAATTTGTACCTCTATGCATTCGCCAAGCTCTTTATATGAGCTTGTTTTAATGCTTTTTATTTTTCCTTCTATGGGAGCTATGATAGTATTTGGATCTGCTATATAATCGATTTTACTAGTTCTAAAAAGACAAGCAAAAAGTATAAAAATACACCATAAAAGCCAAGAAAATCCCCATATAAATTGAGCTATTGCAAAAACTATAGCTAGAACTATGAGTAAATTCCAGCCAGCCTTTGCAATAAAATTTGTTTTCATTAGTTATCCTTAGTAGCTTCTTGCTCTTTTTCTTCTAAGCGCGTTGGAAGATTATTTTCTTCTTCATAATTTTTAATAATCTCTCTTACTTTAGCGCCATCAATAGTTTCTTCTTCATAGAGTGCTTGTACCATTACTTCTATAGCACCGCTATAAGCTTTTAAAATTTCTTTTACACCCGCATAGCGTTCATCTAAGGTTTTCTTTACATACTCATCTAAATCTTGAGCCATTTTATCAGAATAATCTTTGATAGTTTGTCCACCACTTAAGAAAGTATTTCTTTGTTTTTCAAGCACCATTAAACCTGCGATTTCACTCATGCCATACATAGAAATCATAGCTTTTATGATGTCAGTTGCACGTTCAAGGTCATTGCTTGCACCAGTTGAAATTTCTTTAATGAAAATTTCTTCAGCTGCACGCCCACCTAAAAGCACATCAACTTCAGCTAAAAGTTCATGTTTTTGCATTAAAAATTTATTTTCTTCAGGGGTATTGAGTGTATATCCTAAAGCTGCTAAACCACGCGGTATAACAGAAACTTTACTTACTTTTTTAGCACCTTTTGTGGTTTCAGCGATTAAAGCATGGCCGCATTCATGATAAGTTACGATTTTTTTCTCTTTATCATTAATTCTACGTGATTTTTTCTCAAGTCCTGCTATAGCTCTTTCTACTGCTTCAACTAAGTCTTTTTGTTCTACATGTTTTTTAGAATCCCTACCTGCAAGTAAAGCTGCTTCGTTAATGATATTTGCTAAATCAGCACCCGCAAGACCTGCTGTTAATCTTGCGATATCTTCTACCTTTACTTCAGGTGAAATTTTAACATCTTTCATATGAACTTTTAAAATATCACATCTACCTTTAAAATCAGGCTTATCTACTAAAACTTGTCTGTCAAAACGTCCCGGTCTAAGCAATGCTGCATCAAGTACTTCAGGACGATTTGTCGCTGCTAGTACGATTACTGGCGAACTTTCAGTACCAAAGCCATCCATTTCTGCTAGAAGTTGATTTAAGGTTTGTTCTCTTTCGTCATTTCCACCCATCATACCACTTGCTGCACGTGATTTACCTATGGCATCGATTTCATCTATAAATACAATAGCTGGAGCTTCTTTTTTAGCATTTTCAAATAAATCTCTAACTCTGCTAGCTCCAACACCTACAAACATTTCTATAAAAGATGAGCCTGATACACTAAAAAATGGTACATCAGCTTCACCTGCTACTGCTTTTGCAAGCAAAGTTTTACCTGTACCTGGAGGGCCTACAAGTAATAGTCCTTTTGGAATTTTTGCTCCAAGATTGATGTATCTTTCAGGGTATTTTAGAAAATCAACAATTTCTTTAACTTCTTCTTTTGCTTCCTCGACACCTGCAACATCATTGAATTTAACTTTTGGTTTTTCCGAATTTACAAGTTTTTTAGAGCTTCCTACACCAAGTATGGATCCACCCATATTTTTTTGCATACGAGAGGCTAAAAACATCCATATACCAAAGAAAATAAATACCGGTAAAACCCAAGAAAGCAAGATATCTATAAACCAATTACTCTCATTAAAAGCTCCATAAGAAACGCCTTTTGAATCAAGCAAAGGCACAAAAGTAGCATCATTTGGAACTTTTTTAGTAATATATACCATATTTCCTGCTTTAGACACAGCTTTTATAGTGGTTTGACCTATATTAACTTGGGCAATTTGATTATTTTCAATTAAAGTTTTTAATTCAGAATAAGTAACTTTTTTGGTATTTTCTCCGCTCATAATACCCATGCTACCATCATCTGAAAATCCTTTAAATAAAAGAATCATCACAATGGCAAAAATAGCAAAAATAAAAATAGGGTTTTTATTGAAAAAGCTATTATTGTTTGGATTATCTTTTGGTTCGTTTGGTTTTTTATTCATTATTTTGTTTCCTTTTTGTAAGCTAAACTCAACCATTCTCCTTTGTGTTTGCATTCTAACAAAGTCAAATCTTTGAATTTATCTTTAATTCTTTCTTCATATTTGTTTAAAATACCAGATAAGATTAAAATTCCACCTTCTTTGGTTTTTTCTTTAAGATCTTTTTCTAGTATGATTAAAATATCAGCAATGATATTTGCCACAACTATATCATATTTATGTAAGCTTTTATTAATAGAACCTACCCAAATATCATCAAAGCTAACTTGATTTAATTTTGCATTTTCCTTGCTTGCAACTATGGCTAGCTCATCTGTATCACAAGCTTGTACTTTAGCTCCAAGCTTTGCCATGATGATACTTAAAATCCCACTTCCACAGCCTACATCTAAGCAAAATTTGGAATTATCTGTGTATTTTTGCAAAAATTCTATACAAGTATAAGTACTTTCATGATGTCCTGAGCCAAAAGCTAGAGCAGGGTCTATAATGATATTGATTTTATCTTGTATAGGTTTTTGCCAAGTGGTATGAATGTGAATATTGTCAATAGTTAAAGCTTGTATACCTTTTTTATATTCTTCTATCCAGTTTTTATTTTCTTTTTTTTCTAAAGTAGAATGAAAATAAATCTTAGTGTTAAATTTTTCACACAATTTTTGATGAAAATTTTGTAAGGCTATTTGAATAAGTTCTATATCTTCTTCTGATCGTATATAAATACCATCATTTTTTTCTTCTATGGCATCTATATCTAGAGAAAAAATAAGATCAAGGAATAAATCTAAATATTCCTTGTCTGTTTGAAAAAAAAGTTCGTAATAATGTGTTTGCATAAAAACTTATAATTAGCCTTCGTTTGTTCCTAAAACATCTTCAAGTTTTTCTTTTAATACTTGAGGTGTAAAAGGTTTTACGATATAGTTGTTTACACCTGCTTTTAAAGCTGTAATAACTTCTGCCTTACCGCCTTCTGTGGTTACCATAATAATAGGCATATCAGCGTATTTTTCTTCCGCTCTTACTTTTTTTACTAATTCTAAGCCGTTCATTTCAGGCATATTCCAGTCAGTAATTAAAATTTTTATGTCATCATTTTGTGAAAGCAAATCCCAAGCTTCAACTCCATGTTCAGCTTCTAAAACATCTTTATGACCTAATCTTACAAGAGTGTTTTTGATTATTCTTCTCATGGTAGAACTATCATCAACTACTAATAACTTCACTTTTTTTCCTTTGTCTTGATGTAATTACATAAAAGTGTAATTGTATCGTTTTTATTTTTATTAATCAATTAAAAGTTTATATTATACCATTTAAAAATAAAATTAGAATTTAATCACTCTCCATTTTTGTTATGATTAAACTCAGGCACAATTTCCTTTAAAACTTTTGCAGGATCTGTGCTTTGGAGTAATCTTTCTATTTCTTGATTTAAAATTTTCAAATCTTTAATTTCACTAGTGGTAACAAATATACTTTCATATTGAGTTTTTAAATCATCTTCATGGATTAAAAGTTCTTCGTAAAGTTTTTCACCTTTTCTAAGTCCGGTGATTTTAATTTCTAACTTTTTATTAGAAAGTAAAAGCATTTTTTTAGCTAAATCCATGATTTTAACAGGCTCGCCCATATCAAGCACAAATAACTCCCCACCTTTTGCAATAGCCGCAGCTTGTAAAACAAGTTGTACAGCTTCATCCACAAGCATAAAATAACGCACTATATCAGGATGAGTAAGAGTAAGTGGTTCATTAGCTGCAATTTGAGCTTTAAATTTAGGTATGACACTTCCGCTTGAGCCTAAAACATTACCAAAACGCACACAAGCTACTTCAAAATTTTCGCAACTTGAACTTAGCGCATAAAGTTCACAAATTCTTTTTGTGCAGCCCATGATATTAGTTGGTCTTACAGCTTTATCAGTGCTTATCATAATAAATTTGGCAACTTTGTAAGTTTTTGCAAGATCGATTAAATTTTTAGTACCTATGATGTTATTTAAAATAGCTGAATGTGGATTTTGCTCACATAAAGGCACGTGTTTATAAGCTGCCGCATGTAAAATCAAATCTATGTTTTTTTCTTGTAAAAGTTTTTCTAAAGCTTCTTTGTCTAATATACTCATCATAATAGGTTCAATTTTTTCTTTATACAAGCTTAATTCTTCATTGATTTTATATAAATTATACTCACTATGATCAAGCATGATTAAGTGTTTTGCGCCAAATTTAATGCATTGTTTGCAAAGCTCGCTTCCTATAGTCCCGCCAGCTCCACTAACTAAAACTATTTTATTTTTGATAAAATCAATTACGCAAGCATTATCTAAATCTTTTGGCTTGCGTGCTAATAAATCTTCGATGCTTATATCTCTTGCTTCATTTTGTGTAAAAGAAAAAAGTTTTATATCATTAATCCCATAAGCAATAAGCTCATCAAAAAGCTTTTTAAGTTCTTCTTGCTCAAGTTTTAAAGCAATGATAGCAGTATGAATACCTTCAGCGGTATATTTTCTAATTGCTTCTTTTTCTTCAACTATAAATTTATCACAATAAGTACCTATTAAATTTTTACGCTCATCTACTACAGCTACAGGAAAAAGCCCTAAGCTTCCTTCTTTAGCTCCTTTTAATAAATGCAAAGCCTTTGAAGTAGCACCAACTACTATACAAGGATGTTCTTCGTTGTATTTTGGCTTTCTAAAATCAACTATCATTCTTTTGCTTATACGCAAACTTCCAATTAGCATACAAGATAAAACAAAGTCTATTCCTATAACGCTTCTTGGAAAAGGATTAAAAAAATCATCATAAAAATAATAAATTGCTAAAAATACAAGCTCAGCCAAAGCTAAAGCAATAACTAATTTACGCGCTTCATTAAGTGAGAAAAATCTCCAAGCAACTTGATAAATTTTAAAAAAAGCTAGAAAAATGATTTTAAGTAAAATCAAAATCACAGCACTTTTAAACATACCTTCATAAAATTCACTTGGGATGTCTGCACTAAAGCGTAAAGAAAAAGACAAATAAATACTTATAACAAAAAGTAAAATATCAGCGCCTAGGAAAAAACCTAAGCGTTTGCTTTTATAATCCATCTTAGTCCTTTAAGGTGTTTAAGATTAAAGTAGAAACTTCCTCTACATCGGCTTTACTCATAGTAGTTGCGCTTGGAAGGCAAATTCCATTACTAAAGAAAAACTCACTATTACCATTTAAGTAAGCATCGCAACCTTTGTAAAGTTCTTGTAAATGCATTGGTTTCCAAAGCGGGCGACTTTCGATTTTATTATCTTTTAAAACTTGTATGATTTTTAAAATTTTATCTTGAATTTGAACATTTTTATTTTCACATATACAATGTTTTTCATAAGTATTAAGTTTATTTAAATCAAAATCAAGTAAAGCAGTGCTTAACCAGCGATTTGACTTGGTATTTTCAAGCTCATCTAAAAAAGTAAAAGTCCCGCTTAAAAATTCTTTATACCAGCTATAAATTTCACGCTTTTTACTTACTCTTTCTTCTAAAACTTCCATTTGAGCAGTGCCGATTGCACCTAAGATATTACTCATTCTATAATTATAGCCATATTCTTTATGCTCATAATGAAGGCAATTTTCTCTAGCTTGGGTACTATAAAATCTTGCTTTTTCAAGATTAGCATGATTTTCACTCACAAGCATGCCACCACCACCTGTTGTGATGATTTTATTACCATTGAAAGAATATATTCCAAAATCCCCAAAAGTACCTAAAGCTTTATTTTTGTAAAAACTTCCCAAAGCTTCAGCAGCATCTTCGATTAAAAAAATCTCATTTTCTTTACAAATTTGGATAATCTCATCCATTTTAGAAGCATTACCATAAAGGTGTGTTAAAATGAGAGCTTTTGGCTTTTTAGGACTTTCTTTGATAGCTTTTTTTAATAAATTTACATCTAAATTATAAGTTTCATCACAATCAATAAATACAGGCGTAGCATTCATGTAAGAAATAGGCGCTACTGAAGCAATAAAAGTAAAACTTGAAGCTAAAACCACATCGCCTTCTTTGATGCCCAAAACTCTTAAAGCTAGATGAATGGCTGCAGTGGCTGCATTTAGAGCAAGTGCATTAGAGCTTTTTGTATAATCTTTAATACTTTGTTCTAAGGCATTAACAAACTCACCCAAAGGTGCTATATAATTACTTTCAAAAGCTTTATGTATGTATTCTAATTCTTTTCCGCTCATATGTGGCGCTGATAGAAAAAATCTCATTTTACCTCCTTTATTTTCTTAGCAGGAACTCCAGCATAAATGCCTTTAGAAGTTAAGTTTTTAACCACAACTGCTCCCGCACCTAAAGTTATATCATCATTTAAACTCATACAAGGAATAACGCTTGAATTAACTCCCAAAAAACAACGTTTTCCTATTTTTACATTTCCTGTTAGTTTAGCTCCAACGCTAATATGGCTAAACTCACCTACAAAACACTCATGCTCAATCACACAAGCAGTGTTTAAAATTACACCTTTTGTAATGCTGGCTTTAGCATTAACTACGACATTTGGCATGATCAAAATACCCTCATCATCTAAAAAAGCACTTGGACTAATAATAGCACTTTTGTGTATCAAATTTACTAATCTAAATCCATCTTCTTTTGTTTTTTTGAAAAGTTTTTCTCTAATAGAGTTTGCACCAATAGCAATAAACATATCGTGTTTTTCTAAGTTGGAGTGATATTTTAAGCCTTTATTATCATCTAAAAAGATGATTTTTTCATATCCTAAATTTCTAGCTACATCAGCACAGACTAAACCATGTCCACTAGAACCATATATATAAATGCTTTTAGTTGTGTCCATTGAATTTATCCGTTGTAGCTACTCCTTCTTTGTTAACCCCACTTCTTTTTAGAACTTTAACAATGGTCATAAAAAAGATTTTAAGATCAAACAAAAAAGAGCAATTTTGCACATATTCCACATCATATTTAAATTTTTGCTCCCAAGAAATAGCATTGCGTCCATTAATCTGAGCCCAACCTGTAATGCCTGGTCTTACATCGTGGCGTTTTTTTTGCTCTTGATTGTATAAGGGCAAGTATTCTACAAGTAAAGGTCTTGGGCCTATGAAGCTCATATCGCCTTTTAATACATTAAAAAGCTGTGGTAATTCATCTAAACTCAAGCTTCTAACTAGTTTGCCAAAAGGCTTTAAGCGTAATTCATCAGGAAGTAATTCTCCATTTTCATCGGTTTCATCACTCATAGTTTTAAATTTATAAATATAAAAAATTTTTTCATTTAATCCTGGTCTTGCTTGTTTAAAAAGCACACTTCCTTGAACGATTTTTAAAACAATACCTATAAGCACTATAAAGGGTAAAAAAATAATCAATAAAATCAAAGCCAAAAAAAAGTCAAAAACACGCTTTAAACCATTTTTATACATTTGTAAAACCCCTATAAAAGTCAAGATATTTCAAAGCTATGATATTTTCATCATAATTTTGTGCTCTAAGAAAAGCATTTTGCGCTAAAGTATTTTTTAGTTTTTCATCTTCTAATAAAACCGCGATTTTTTCAGCTAAATCCTTGCTATCTTTGCTTTTACAAATTAAACCATCTATGGCATTATCCACTGCTTCAATGCAACCCTCAGCATCGCTTACCACGCATGCTTTTTTACAAGCTTGTGCTTCTAAAACCGTTCTTGGATAGCCTTCTTTATAACTTGGTAAAACAAAAATATCGCATAAATTTAATAAATGTGCAATATCACTTCTTGCACCAAGATAAAAAACATCATTTGAGTTTAAAAATTCTAATGGTGCGCAAGATTTATTATCATCTCTTCCACCCACTAAAACAAAATTTGCCTTATCTTTTAAAATTTGGCTTGCTTCATAAAATTCTTTAATTCCTTTATGCCAAAGTGCTCTTGAAATCATTAAAACGATAGGTTTATCAGGCATATTGTGTTCTTTTAAAAAAGCTTGTTTTTCTTCTGTGCTAATTTTTAAAGGTAAAAATTGTTTTAAATTTAGGCCTACAGATTTGATGATTTTGATTTTTTCTTCTTTTAAGCCTAAATTTTTCATAAATAAAGCATTGCTTTCATTGACAAAAATAAAACCATTAGCAAGTTTAAAAGAAATTTTATAAAGTAAATTAATGCTCATTCTTACTAATTTGCTTTTAAAATCATCATCTATATAAAAACTTCCTAAGCCCTCAACCAAACCAAAAGTGTATTTAACACCCGCCATTTTAGCCGCTATAATACCTGTTGTATTGCTTTTGTGAGCACTTGTTTGTAAAAGATCTAAATTTAAACTTTTGAGTGTATTTTTTAAACTAAGTAAATTTTTAAAAACAATTAAAGGATTAACACTTGATCTAGCTAAATCATAAAAGCAAACCTTATAGCCTAGCTCTTGTAATTTAATAGCAAAATCATCTTTTGGAGTGATGATTATAACTTCATGATTATTTTTTTCTAAAGCCCTAATGAGTGCAAGACGAAAATAATACACACTCATTGCACTATGGGTTAAAATTCCTATTTTCATCTTTTTAACCTATAAATTTTTGCTCTTGCATCATTAGTGACTTGCTCGAATAAATCTTGATCGTATTGATTTAATAAAAACATTTGTATGTAGGCACTATTATAAAGATTTTCATCTAAAATCACAAAGCTTTTGTATTCTCTTAAAAAGAGTAAATAAATTTGAGCCTTTGAATCAATTTCATTGTAATAAAATTTACCATTAGTGATGGATTCTATATCTACAAAAGCTTTTAAAGGTATAGTTGTACCTTCTAGTTTTAAAGCTCTAAAATCATTAATAATTTCTACTCCATTATCAAGCATAACAGAACCTGTTGTTTTATCTTGAGCTATGGCATTAGCTTGGGAGAAAAATAAACTTTTTTCTTGCTCTCCATTGTCAGGATTTGTATTTGCAAATTGTGCCACCACAGGCATGATACGCAACATTCTATAAGGCATATAAATATATACATCTCTTGTTTTATTGGTATCAAATTTAAAATCTTTATCATTTAAACTTTCTAAAAAATCTTTAGCACTTGTTTGGTTATAATCTTTAACCATAGCTTTTAAAACATCAGGGTAGTTTTCTTTGAAAGATTTTTCAGTGTATTCTACGCTAAGTCTTGCCATATTAGCTGCTGGAATTTGTTCTTTGCTTAATACAAAAGATGAGAAAAAATTATCTTTTCCTAGGTGTTTTCCACCATCGATCAAGGTTTTTACATCGCTATAATAGCGTATTGGATAACCATAATCCCACCAAGCAACGACATAATCTTCTCTTTGAGCTTTATTTTTTAAATCATTTAAAATACTAGCTTCATAAGAAGTAAAAACAGTAGAGGATTTATAATAATAAATATGCATCAAAGCAGGGCTTATACTAAAAAATGCAATGAGTATGAGTAAGATATTTTTATTTCTTAGACTAAGTTTGATTTGTTTTTTTTCTAAAAAATTAAAAAAAGCATATAAAAAATACCCAAAACCCAAAGCCATCACAGGAACTGCATAAATGGTAAATCTAAGTCCAGCTCTTAAAGCCATAAAACCTAGTGCAAGCATAGGTAGAGCCAAAAGCATACTTTTGTGATCTTTGCAAAGCAAGATAAAACCTATAAAAGAAAGGATAAATACTAAAACACTAGAACTAATTCTTTGCATAAATACTTCAGGATCGATAGTATTTACTTCCATAATAGTTTCATTAACATTAAAATACATAAAAGCAGCATCTTTTAAATTTTGCACATCAGAAGCTTTGAAAACATAAAATTTAAGTTGATATAAAACAGGATCTAAGCCACCACTTAAATGTAAAATCAAAATGCTAATAAAAATCAAAGCCCAAATCATATAAAAATTAATTTTTTCTTCTTTAAAAGCAAAAATAGCAAATAACAATACAATTAAAGCAAGTTTATATTGCCATGCTAGCATACTTAAAGCTATGATCATTAAAGCAATAGCTAGATAAAAAATCTTTTCTTTTTTATGAAATACTAAAGTATAAAGACCAAAAAGTCCTATCATGGCAAAATTTAAAGAATAACTTGATGGATACCACCACAAATAAATCATGATAAAAACCGGACTTAAAAGTAGGGTGAAAATGTCTTTATTAATAGTTAAGCGTATAAAGGTAAGTAAAATAAGCATTGGTAAAACTAACACTAGCATATCAGTATCATAATACCCACTCATAGTGCGGTTATAATAACTATTTGCAATGCTTCCAAGTAAGGCTGCTATAAAGCCATAGGTAGTGAGTTTATACTCTCTTGCGATTAATATAATAGGCACAGCAATCAAAGAAGCAAAAAAAGTACTCATATATAAAATAATACTTTCAAAGCTAAAAGGTAAAATGCTATAAAGCCAATAAGTTAAAGTAGAAAGTGAGCTTCCAAAATAAGATAAGTCATTAGGTTGGTGAAAACCTGCTATCATATCCCTTGCACCTTCTGCAAACGCATAGCCATCATTAGTAGTAATCATAAGTTGATCATTAAAGAAAAACTCATAAAACTCACTTGCCCAAGCTACCCAGTATAATCTACACAAAACACTAAAAGCAAAGGCTATAAGGATTAAAATACAGGTATATTTTATAGAATTATTATCAGTGAAATTTTGTTGCAGTTTCATTTTATGCCTTGTTAAAAAATTCAAATAATTGCTTTGCTATGCTAATTTTATCAAATTCTTTTGCGCGCAAAAAAGCCTTTTGTCTATATGAAGCTTTTAATGCTTCATCATTGCACATTTTTTCTAAGCCTTCTTGCATGGCTTTTTCATCATCTACTTTTACCAAAAGTCCAAACTCATCATTTAAAAATAATTCCCTTGCACCGCTTTTATGATCAGTGCAAAGTACGGCAGTATTACAAGCTAGGCATTCGATTAAAACATTAGAAAAACCTTCAAAACTTGAAGCAAAAGCAAAAAAGTCACATTTGCTCATGTATTTATAAGGATTTTTATCAAAACCTAGTAAAAAGACTTTATCTTTCAAATTTAAAGTTTCTATTAAAGCTAAAAGCTCATCTTTTAAAATACCCTCGCCTAAAATGACTAATTTTAAATCAGTTTTAACCTTTGCATAAGCTCTTATAAGCATAGCATGATTTTTACCATGATCAAGTCTACCAACGCTTAATATAAAAGGATCTTTAAAGACTATTTTTTCTTTAGATTTTTCTATAATACTTTCTAAATCTATGGCATTGTATAAAATATCGCATTTTTTAGCTTCTATATTGAAATTTTGTATTAAATCTTCTTTATTTCCTATGGAATTTGCTAAGATTAAATCTGCTTTGTTATAAAGTTTTTTAATAAGAAATTTATTGATAAAAGAATTTAGATTATTATGTTTATAAATCACACTTGGAGTGGTACATTCATTGATAATAAGGGTTGATTTAAGTCCTAGGGATTTTGCCATTAATGCAATATAATTAGGTCTATTTAATAATACAAATTGTAAATTGATTTTTAAATCTTCGCAAAGCTTTTTGTATTTCATAGCTAGCAAGGGTAGTTTTAAAAATTTAGCTAAATTACTTTCGCTTGGATTTGATTTTTCAAGGTAGTGGATATTAACCTCAGGAATATCATATGATATTTTATCATTCATTAAAATCAAATGTACTTCATATTTTAAATTTAACACAGGCAATAGCGTAGATACAACCCTTTCAGCACCACCGCTTCCTAAAGAATAAATAAAAATTGCTAGTTTTTTCATGTTAAACCCTTACTTCTTTGATCAAATCAAGCCATTTTTGTGCTACATTGGCCACTTCATAATCTTTACATCGCTGCTGTGCATTAAGCGCTAGTGTTTTTCTTAAATTTTCATCTTGCATTAAAAGGGCGAGTTTTTTGCTTAAAGCTTTTTCATCATCTAAATCTACCAAAAATCCATCTTTTCCATCATCAATTAAATCTTTATGACCACTTGTGTATTTAGTGCTAATGCGTGCTACTTGATAATATAAACTTTCAAGCAAAACCGTTGGCAAGCCTTCTATGAAAGAGCAAAGGCAGATTATTTTTGCTTTTTTATAAAGCTCTTGCATATTTTCAACTTTACCTAAAAAATTAACCTTGATATTTAAATTCTTAGCTTCTTGTTCTAAATCTTGTCTTAATTCTCCATCGCCTGCTATGAAGAAATTGTATTGTTTTTGTAAATTTGTATCTAGTTTTGCTATGGCTTTTAAAAACATAGAAGCATTTTTATTATGATCAAGTCTGCCTACGAAAATGACATTATTTTCTTTTTCTAAATTTTCTTTAATAGGGCTAAAATGACAAGGATTTGGCATATTGATAACTTTTTTAACAAAGTTTTCATAATAATTTTTATCATCATTACTTAGCACGGTTAGAGCATTTGCATGAGGAAAACTTATACGGCGTAAAAACTTCCAAATTTTAGATTTTAAATAGGTATAAGAGCTATGCTCGCTAATAATTAAAGGTGTATTGGAGCCTTTATTTGCCCAAATGCAAGCGATGTTAGTGGTATCTAAAAATGAGATAAAAACATCACTTTTATGATCTTTAAGTGCTTGTTTTAAGGCTTTGAATTTTTTAATGCGTGAAGCTATTTTATTATAAAGAGTGGAAAAGTCAAACTGCTCTAGGGTAAAAAGTTTGATTTTTGGATCAAGCTTGTAAAAAGAGTCTTCTTTGTGAAATTTAATAATATTTATTTCATGATTTTTACAAAGTTCATTAGCTAAAGTGACTAATACTCTTTCAGCACCGCCTGAATTTAAAGTAGCTATGATGAAAGTGATTTTCATACTTGTTCCTTTAAATGCCCATGTTTTACTTCAAATACTCTATCACAACCTTGTATAGTTGAGAGCCTATGGGCTATGATGATGAGGGTTTTATCTTTTGAAATTTTATAGATTTCTTCCATGATTTTTGCTTCACTTTCTTGATCAAGAGCACTAGTTGCTTCATCTAAAACTAAAATTTCGGGTTGTTGATAAAGCGCTCTTGCTATGGCTATTCTTTGTCTTTGCCCTCCACTTAAAAACGAACCCGAATCACCCACCTTAGTATGCACTCCATCTTCAAGTGAATTTACAAAGCTTTCAAGATTAGCTTGTTTGATCACTTTGTATAAAAGCGCTTCATTTACTTCTTCTCCAAAGCTAATATTTTTAGCAATAGAATCATTAAAAAGATAAATTTGTTGAGGTATGTAGCCAATTTTACTTCTAAAACTTTTTATATTGCTCTCATCAAGCTTAATTCCATCTACAAAAATAGCTCCATCACTTGGTTTTAAAAGTCCTATGATAAGATCAACTAAAGTACTTTTACCACTTCCACTTTTACCTATAAAAGCGATTTTTTCATTTTTCTTAAGCTCAAAATTTAAATTTTTAAATAAATTTTTCTTGCCCTTATAAGCAAAGAAAAGATTTTTCAAAACGATTTTTTCTTTAAAATCAATACTTTCATCGCCTAGCTTTTCTTCTTTTTCATTGAGCATGTTATAAATAATATCTAAAGAGTTTTTATAATATGTGATTTCATTATAACTTGTGATGATACGATTAGCACTTGGCATAAGCCTATAAAGAGCCACCACAAAAATAGTAATAGTTGCTAAGATAGATGAAATATCACTTTCATATCTTAAAACTAAATACACTACGATAAAACAAAGCATACAAAAACCTATACCTTCAAGGTAAATTCTAGGAATGCTTGCCATGCTTTCATTGCTAATATTTGCTTTGGCAAAAAGCCCACTTTGAATTTCATAAAGCTTTTGTGTACTTTGTTCTTTGGTTTTGAGTTTGATGATTTTAAGGTTGTTTAAATTTGCATTTAAAATTTCAAAATAATTTTTCATCGCCTCTTCTCTAGCTATGGAAGCTTTTTTTACCAAGGGCGAGAGGATTTTGATTAAAATGAAAGCATTTAAAAGTAAAAAAGCACTTAAAGCCAGGGTGATTTTATAGTTGATAATTAGCAATAAAGTATAAAGTAAAAACACCACAAAGCTTTCACTTAGCATAAGTAAAAAAGCACTAATTAAAGTGCTTAAATGAAATACTTCTTGAGTAATAGTTTTTAAAAGTTCTGATTGATTTTTGTTAGTAAAATTTTCATATTCAAGATGTAAGTATTTATCAAAAATACGACAAGCAAGGCTATGGTAACGCCCTTTAGAAAAACGCGCAAGCAAATGAAAATAAAAGGCATTTAAAAAGGCTCTAAAAATATAAAAGGCGATTAATATACAGCCAAAATAAGCAATAATCTTATAACTTGGTAAATTTAAATACTCATATATAGGTTGAAAATAGGAGCTTTTTTCTAAAAGCTCAAAATTACTCGCTACCGATACAAAAGGCATAATTAAAGAAATAGCAAAACTTTCTATAAATCCTATAAAAATAGAAAAAATTAGCAAAGCAAATAAAAATTTCTTATCATGAGTATTGAGTATAAAAAAAAGTTTTTTTAACACTGTTTTTCCCACTCATAAGCACTTTTGCAGATTAGTTCTAAATCATCATATTTTGGTTTCCAGTTGGTTAGAGTTTTGATTTTATCCGCATTTGAAATAAGCACAGAAGGATCCCCGGCTCTTTTTGGTGCAAGTTCTACTGTGAAATCTACTCCACTTACTTTTTTCATAGTTTCAATAACTTCTTTTACGCTAAAGCCATGTCCATAGCCTACATTGAAAATATTACTTTCATTGTTTTCTAAGTATTCTAAAGCAGCTAAATGCGCACTTGAAATATCATCAACATGGATAAAATCTCTAATACAAGTGCCATCTTTAGTGTTGTAATCATCGCCAAAAATATAAAGTTTTTCTCTTTTTCCTGTGGCTACTTCAGCAGCAACCTTGATAAGCAAAGTAGCTTTTGGATAGCGTTGACCTATAGGATAACTCATGCAAGCACCTGCTACATTGAAGTATCTTAAAATGCAGTATTTAAATTCAGGATTAGCCATATTAGCATCTTGTAGGACTTTTTCACTCATTAGTTTGCTTTGTCCATAAGGATTAATCGGTGCTAATGGACTTTGCTCATCTACAATAGGAGTTTGTGGCTCTCCATAAGTAGCTGCGGTTGAAGAAAAAATGAATTTTTTCACACCTGTTTCTAAACAAGTTTGGATTAGATTACTTGTGTTTGCAGTGTTATTCATATAATATTTTAAAGGATTTTCCATACTTTCAGGAACTTCAATACTAGCTGCAAAATGTACAATCGCATCAAATTTTTCTTCTTTGAAAAGTTTTTTAATCCCAGCATAATCACTTAAATCTTGCTCAAAAAACTTAAAAGGTCTGATTTTAGAAAGTTCATCTAAGCTTTTTTTGCTACCTTTTGAAAGATTATCTAATACACAAATTTCATGATTTGTTTCTAGAAATTGTTTTAAGGTATGAGAGCCTATGTATCCTGCGCCACCGGTGATTAAAATTTTCATTTTTATCCTTTTTGTGATATTTAATAATAGTTATTTTAATATACTTTTCTTAATTAATTTAAAACTTGCTCTTTTCTTTTTCTATGGCTTCTAAAAATGGCTTTTGATAGCTTTTATCGCTGTGTTTTTGCAAAAGTTTTTCTTTGAAATTTTCTAAAATATTAAGATAATCTTCTTGGGTTAAGTTGCCCTTGATAAGTTCGTATTTTAAAAATAGCATATAGGTGTTTAACACATCACTTTCGCAGTATTCGTGAATTTTTTCTAATTTGTTTTGATAAAAAAGTTCTAATACTTCATTTCCATGTATATCATACTTTCCAGGAAGTCCTGCCATAGCACAAAGTGTGTCAAGTCTTAAGCCTTTTTGGCCAAAACTTCCTAAAGATTCTAATAAATCACAATGTTTATTTTCTACAAATTTGCTTTTGTAGTTATTCCATTTATCGCTTGCGTCCAAATAAGCACTTGCGTTGATATTGTATTTTAATGCTCTTATAACAAGCAAAGGCATGTCATAGCTTTTACCATTAAAACTTACAAGGCGGGGTTGGTGTTTATCTATGAAGTTAAAAAACTCTTCTAACATTTGCTGTTCATTTTCGCCTTTGATTTTATTGACTTTGATGAAATTTCCAAATTTATCTGCAATCACTGCACAAATGCTTACAACTTTATGAAAAGGTAGGGGTAAAAATTCACTTCCACTTTCTTCTTTTTGTCTTTCTAAAGCTTGCTTGCTAATGCTTAAATCATCGCCATTAAAATCATAAAGATGTTTTATCAATTCTACATCAGGAATGCTCTCACAATCAAAAACGCAAATATATTCTTGCATGATAAACCTTTTTTTAAAAAATCTTTGTTAAAATCATAACAGAAAATTTAAAAATAAAGTAGTATATGAAAATAGGTTTGGTTAAATTATCCGCACTTGGAGATATCATCCATGCGGTAATTGTTTTACAATTTATTAAAAAGCACTATCCTAAGGCGAGTATTGATTGGTTTGTAGATGCAAGATTTGCAGGATTATTGCAAGATCATCCAATGATCAATGAAGTATATGCCCTGCCTTTAAAAGATAGAAAATTCAAAGAAGTTTTTACTATGCTTTTTGAAGCAAGGCAAAACAAATATGATGTTGTGATTGACTTGCAAGGTTTGATTAAATCTGCTTTGGTAAGTAAATTTTTATGTGCTAATACTTTTGGTTTTGATCAAGAAAGTATCAAAGAGGGCTTTGCGAGCAATTTTTATACACATAAATTTGCGTGTAATTATGAAGAAAATATTATCGTACGTAATCTTTCTTTGGTAGCTTATGTGCTAAATGAGCATTTTGATCATAGCGATATAGAGTTAAGGCAAAGTTGTTTTAGCATAGATGATGAGTTAAAAGAAGAGTTAGAGCAAAGACTTTCTTTAAATGAAAGTACGCCAAATATACTTATACATGTAGGCTCATCTATGCCTAATAAAATTTACCCAAAAGAGCGTTTGATACTACTTTGTAGAATGCTTTTAGAGTATTTTACTAGTGCAAAAATCATGCTTGGTTGGGGTAATGTTAATGAGTTTAATTTTGCTAAAGATATAGTTTTAAATTTAAAGCATTTGAAAATAGAACTTGCGCCAAAATTAAGCTTAAGTGAGCTTTGTGCTTTAACTAAGGCAAGCGATCTAATCATCGGAAATGATAGTGGGCCTACTCATTTAGCCTTTGCATTAAACAAGCCTTCTATAACGATTTTTGGCGCTACTCCTAGTCAAAGAAATGCTTATGAAACAAATATCAACAAAACGATCAATGCAGGTAAAAAAATATTGCATTCAAAACATATAGATAAGAGTGATTTTTGCATACAAAATATCGATGAAAAAGATATTTTTAAACTTGCTTGTGAGCTTTTAGAAAAATGATAAATTATGTATATCTAAGCCTTTTTTATATATTAAAAACTCTTGTGAAGATTTTACCTTCAAGACTTTTAAACTCTTTTGCAAATTTGGTTGCTTTAATCACTTATAGACTTAATCATAAACACCGCAACATCATTGATATAAATTTAAAAATTTGCTTTCCTGAAAAAGATCAAAAATGGCGTGATGAAACTAGTCTTAATATTTATAAAAATTTTGCTAAATTTGGGATTGATTTTATTAAAAATCAAAATGTAAGCAAAGAAGAAATCATCAATAAAATTTACTTTGATGATGAGGAGCAAATTTTAAATATAATGCAAAGTAAAAGACCCTTGATCGTAACTACGGCTCATTATGGCAATTGGGAACTTTTAGCTTTGTCTTTTGGAGCTAAATTTCAAGGAATTTCCATAGTTGGAAGAGCGCTTGATAGCGTGATAATGGATAAAATTTTAAGTAAAAATCGCACGCAATTTAATATAGAACTTATAGAAAAAAAAGGCGGGCTTAAAAAAATGCTAAAAGCCTTAAAAGAAGGCAGATCGCTTGGAATTTTAACCGATCAAGATGCGGTAGATGGTGAAAGTATAAAAATACAATATTTTAATCAAGAAGTAAATTTCATAGCAGGTGCAAGTGTGCTTGCTAAAAAAACACAAGCGATGGTTTTACCTTGTTTTGTGTATCAAAAAGATGAGAAATTTTTTGTAAAAACTTTTAAGGCTTTAGATGCAAGTAAGGTAAGTATAGAAGAGCTTACTAAGTATCAAGCAAAGTGTTGTGAAGAGATGATTAAATTTAAACCTGATGAGTATTTTTTCTTTCATAAGAGATTTAAAAGATACAATCATGAGTTGTATTTATAGGATATAAAATGGATTTAAAGCAAATTAGTGTAATAATGATTGTTAAAAATGCTCAAAAAACTTTAAAAGCTTGCTTGGAATCTTTGCAAGAATTTGGCGAGATAGTTTTAATAGAAAATGATAGTAATGATGATACTTTGAAAATTGCTTATGAGTTTAGTAAAAGTTATAAAAATATCAAGATTTATCAGCATAAATTTATAGGTTTTGGACCTTTGAAAAATTTAGCCATAAGTTATGCTAGTAATGATTGGATTTTTAATATTGACGCAGATGAGCTTGCTAAGAAAGAATTTTTACAAGAGTTAGGGCAAATTGAGCCTAATAAAGAAGATATCATAGCTTTACCAAGAGAAAATTTATATAATGGAGAGTGGATTAAAGCTTGTGGGTGGTGGCCTGATTATGTAATGCGTGTGTTTAATAAAACCCATACTAGTTTTAATGAAAATTTAGTGCATGAGAGTTTGATTTTACATGAAGATAGTAAAAAAATTAAGTTGCAAAATGGTTTGAGGCATTTTGCTTTTGAAGATATCGATGGTTTGTTAGATAAACTTCAAAAATACTCCAAGCTTTGGGCTTTGCAAAATTTACATAAAGAAAGTAGCATTTGCAAGGCATTGTTAAGAGGAATTTGGACTTTTTTTAGAAATTATGTTTTAAAAAAGGGAATTTTTTATGGCTATAAAGGCTTTATTATAAGTACTTGCAATGGCCTTGGAGCTTTTTTTAAATATATGAAATTATATGAGTTAAAAAAGCAAAAGCCAAAAACTTGCGCTTTAATCATTACAACCTATAATCAAAAAGAAAGACTTGCTTTGGTGCTTGATAGCGTTAAAAACTTAGAACCTTTACCAGATGAGGTTTTAATAGCTGATGATGGAAGTAGGGAAGATACAGCTAAGCTTATACAAGCTTATCAAAAAGATTTTCCTTGTAAGTTGGAGCATATTTGGCAAGAAGATGAGGGGTTTCGTGCTGCGGCAAGTCGTAACAAAGCGATTAGAGCTTCAAATAGTGAATATATTGTTTTAATCGATGGAGATATGATTTTAGAAAAAAACTTCATCGGTGATCATTTAAAATTTGCTAGTTTAAAGACTATTTTGCAAGGCTCAAGAACTATTTTAAATGAAAATGAAAGCAAAGAACTTTTAAGCAAAAATGATTTTAGTTTGACATTTAATAAAAAAGGTTTTAAAAATCAAAGAAATACTTTTTTAGCTCAATGTATATATAAATTTTCAAAACTAACTAAGAAATTTTTTAAAAAATCACAGCTTGTTAAAGGTAGTAAAACTTGCAATATGAGTTTTTATAAAAGTGATTTTGAAGCCATTGAGGGATTTAATGAAAAATTTATAGGTTGGGGCAGGGAAGATAGTGAGTTTGTAGCTAGATTTTTATTTAATAATGGAGTGTTTAAAAGACTTAAATTTAATGCCCTAGCTTATCATATTTACCATGAAGAAAATAGCAAAAATATGCTTGAAATCAATCATCAAATTTATCTTGAAACTATAAAAAATGAAAAAATAACTTGGAGATAAAGCATGAAAAAAGTAGGCGTAGTAATCCCCATATACAATGTAGAAAAATATCTAAAAGAATGTTTAGATAGCGTAATCAATCAAACTTATACTAACTTAGAAATCATACTAGTAAATGATGGTAGTACAGATGAAAACTCACTCAATATTGCAAAAGAATATACTCTAAAAGATAAAAGAATTACTCTTTTTGATAAAAAAAATGGTGGTTTAAGTAGTGCTAGAAATGTAGGTATAGAATTTTTTTATGGAGAATATGAAATACAACATATTGAACAAGAAAATGAATTAAATATTTTTAAGATTGTTGGCAATAATCCACAAAATATTTATAAAATTTATAAGTATAAAAATGCTTTAGTAGATGATAAATTAGAAATTCCAAAGATTGATTATATTATCTTTTTAGATTCTGATAATTATTGGGAGTTAAACTGCATAGAAGAGTGTGTTGTAAGAATGCAAAATGTAGATGTATTGTGGTTTGATCATGCTTGTATTTATGATGATGGTATAGAAGATAGAGGCCAAAAGACAAGGATGAATATATTTAATTTTACTCAAGAATGCACTATCACTCCAAGAGACTATGCTAAGCAGGCTATAAAAGTAGGTTCTAGGGATATTTCATTTAGTTGGGGCGGTATGATAGATTTTTCATTTTTAAAACAATTAAAACTTAAATTTATTAACAAAATCATCAATGAAGATATTCATTTTGGCATGGTTTTATTTAGCTGTGCTAATAATATTTATATTTTACCAAAAAGATTGTATTTGTGTCGTTTGAGAGCAAATAGTATATCAAACCATGATAAGAAAGTCACAAAAGCAAATGTATCAGAGTATTTTAAAGACTTGTATGAATTTTTTGGAGAAAATGCTAAAGAGGCAAAAAATTATTTAAAAGCAGCAAGTAGGATGATAACAGCTTTAGAGTTGATAGAATTTTTTAAAGATCAAAAAAATGAAAATTCTCAAGCTATAAATGAAACCTTTTTGCCTTTTTATGTAAAAAAGGCTTTGATGATTAAAAAATTTAAAAAAGATCCTTTAAATTTAAAAGAAAAATTACCCATAATCAAACCTTTTATCCAGACAAAAATTCCTTATGATCTTTGGAAAATTTGGCAAAAAATAAAAAGTATATTAAATTTTTAAGATTTTTATTTTTTTAGAAAGTCGATTAAAGGATTTAATTCTAAACTATTTAAGTTATAAAAATCTAACAATGTTTCTTTTTTATTTCTTCCTTTACAAGCTTGTTCGTATGCATAAATCATGCTTTTATTTATTTCTTTTTCTTTAATATCTTTTCCTAAACATTTAATATAATTATAAAAGCATTGAATATATTTTGGATATTTTGCTATTTTTCTTAATAAAGTTTCAAGTTCTCCGTATTCATTATGAATTTTATTATAAGGTAGTAAAAAAAGCTCTATATTATTGTATACATCTTTTAGTGCATATTTTATATTTTCTTTTGTTTGATTAAAATCTTTATCTGAATCCATAATAATACAAATCCTATTGATTCTTTCATCGTTTAAATCAGATTGTATTAAATTTAAATATTTAGCAATATTATTTCCATTAATTACAAAAATTTCAGTTTCTATATTTAAATATTCACAGAGCGATGTTAAAAATGTTTTATCTGATGATCCTTCTGTATAAATCTTAATCATATTATCTTCTAAGTTCTATATTATTATCTAGTAATTCATTTAACTGATTAGCAAAATATTGTTTACTATAAATATTATCTTCTATATTGTAAATATTATAAATATTTACATCCATAAAATTAGCTTCATCTATACTTTTTTCTAAAATTTGCAAAAATTCCAAACTATGTGTAGAAATAAAAATTTGTATATTGTTTTCAGAACTAAGTTTAACTAGAGAGACAATAAGTTTTTTAATATTTTCATAATGCAAACCATTTTCTATTTCATCTATGAGAATATATTTTGCATCATTTGCAACTAACACGCATATGTAATTAAAAAATTTTATAAAACCATAGCCAAAAATTTTAATTGGAGCTTTTATTTTAAATTTAGAACTTTTAATAAAAATTTCTTGATTTATTTCTTCAACATCTAAAATACTTTCATCAAAAAACTTTAGAAAATTTATTAATTTACCCTCTTGATTATCTGATCGAATTTTTCTTAAGAAAAATAAAGCTTCAAATGAAAATATATTTACAGGAAAGAAAATAGTATTGTTTTTATGTAAAGATGAAACTTTATTATATTTTCTTTCAGTATTTCTAGAGTAGCTTGTATCTTTATTCTGTATCGTAAGAGTGTTGATTTGGCTCTTTTTGCCATAGCCATGTTCAAATTGCAATTTTATACTATCTTCATTACCATTTTTTAAAATATTTGGCATATAAATTTCATCTAATTGCTCTAAAGAAATATTTAAAGATATATAAGTATCTTGTATGTTTGAATAAAGACTTATTGTTTTTTCCATATCAAAATTATAAAACAAAAATTTAATACTTTTTTCATCTAAAGAAAAATACCTAAAAATGTCAAAACTGTAAATAAGATTTTTTATATTATCTTGTGCTAGTGTAAGATACACAGCTTCTAAAATAGTTGATTTGCCGCAGTTATTTTTTCCTGTAAAAATATTTATATTTTTAAAATCGTCTAAATCTAATTCTTTAATTATTTTATAATTTCTTATTTTTATGTCTTTAATCATAAAATTATCTTTCAATGGTTTATAGTTTAAAACTAACAATAGATGAAGTATAACATTGTTTTTTTAATTTTGCATAAAATCAACTTTGCAAGATGATTTTATCTATCATTGAATCTTTTTTTATAGATTTAAAATGCGTGAGTTTGTGTAAAAAACTTTGTTTTTGAATTTCTTCCCAAAGAGTTGGATTAAATTTTTCTTTGGCGCTAAATTGTAATAAATGGCATTCTATATCACTCATGTTTTTATAAACATCATTTACAAAGCCATGCTCTTTTAAAAGTTCAAAGATAATTTGAAAAGTAAAATAATAAAAGTTGTTAGGGTTTTTCTCATTTAACCAATAATATATAAGTATGTTTTTCATAGCTTGGATATTTTTGTGATGAGATTTTGAGATTATAAAACTATTTAGTATTTTAACCTTAAAATCATCATTCCAGTTAAAATATCCATAAGAAAAATATCCACTTTTGATAAATTTTTTCAATTTTTCTTTACTAGGTTTTGTTTTTGATCTTTCAAAGGTAAAAAAATCCTTATCACAAAGCTCATTAGGAATTTTAGAGCTTAAAAATATACTTGCATCACACCATATACCTCCATAAGTTGCAAGCAAACATACTCTTAAAAGATCTGAAAAAAAAGTTATAGTTTTTTCTCCAAAAAAATTATTTTCCAATTTTTCTATAACAAATGGTGGAAAATCAAGGTAATCTTTTATATTATCTTTATCTAAAATGATGATTGTGTAGTCATCTTTCATTTGACTTTGTATCGAGTTAAAGCATTGTTGTATCATAGGTGAAGCTTGATCTTTACCTTGGTACCAAAACTGCCAAATGATTTTATCGTTTATAAAATGATGTTTTTTTTCAAAATCAAAATGAGGAATTTTCCCTTCTAAAAAAGGATCGACATAGTTTTTTGAAAGATAACTAGCTACTTTAGGATGTTCTAGTTTATACTGGATATGATTTCTTAATTTTCTTCTTATTGATTTTATAGGTATAAAAATACATATTTTTTTTAGAAAACTATATAACATTTTTATCCAGTGTATTAAATTTCGATATTTTTTTTATAGATATATTTAAAATAAATATATTTAAAATATAATTTTATCTTTTTGGAAAAAGTTTGATTTCTTGAAAGTAAAATTTCTTCTTTTATCAATTTATAGTATTTACTTTTATTGCGTTTAAAAGATAATGTATTTTGTATATTTTTTGGGATAAAATTATATAATGAACCAAACCATTCATTAGTTTTTATGGAGTTGTAGTATTCTGGATAGTTTCTGTAGCACCATATGAGCATCGGTTGATCATCATCAATAATGTTAAAGGAAATGAAGTTACTTAGTGATTCTTTAAAATGTTCTTTAAAACGATTCCAAGAGTGTTGATTCCCGAATAATATACTACCTATTATAGATACTTCCATTGAAAAATATATATGAGCTAAGCTATCATTATGATTTGTTGCAATTGAAAAGAAATTCATTTTTTTTTCGTCTATTAATTCTTGTTTTTTAAGATAAAAGTTAAATTGGTTTTTATTTGTAAAAAAATCATCTTTATGATTAAAGCCAAAATCAAGCCACAATATATCTTTATTTGTCAATTTTTTTTCTATCGCATCGCATACAAAAAAAGGTTTTAAATACATGAGATAACAATATTCTGGAGATTTACATTCTATATTGTCTGGATATTTTCGGTGTAAAGATTGATTATATTTTGAAAAGGTATTTCTTATTTTATTTAAAGCATCTTGGTCAAACTCATCAAAATTTTTAGTTATAATTACTGTTTTTTCTTTTAATCCATGCTTTTGTCGTATATCAAGTATTTGTTGCTTCAAATCTTCTGTTGTATAAATAATAACTCGGTTTTTTATTCCAGCCCAAAAATCAAAGTATGATAAGTATTCTTCATTTGTCCTTTTGCAGTTTTGTAATTTATCTCTGCCTATGTTATAGAACGCTGTTACTATTGTTAAATTTTCATCCATGTTTTAATCCTTAAAATACAAAAAAATACAAAAAAATACAAAAAAATACAAAAAAATAATATTTTTTCGCATTTTTCTATATGTTGCTCTATCTATAAATCTCTTTTGTTTTAAAAGTATTGAAAGTATTTTTGATAAATCTTGTGATGTTATTGGTGAGATTTCTTCTTTTAATTTTAATAAATCCGTGTTAAAATAAGGGGTTTTTTTAGCTGTATCCCAAAATAAATCAAAATAAGGATAAACTATTGGTTCAAAGTTTTCATTATAATAAAAATGCGCTTCTTTGTTCCAAGGTTTTTCGTCAAGAGAATAATGGATAATTTTTGCATTTTTTTGATTATAGTAAAAATCTTCTTTTGTATATTCTAAAGCTGTTTTTTTAAATCTATGTTTAAAAATATTTTTACGTCCTATTTTTTCTCCAATTATATAGCTTATCATAAAATTCCAACATATTGGTAGTTGTTTTATGTTGTCAACTGCATAATTTAGAGCATCTTGATCCGGATAAATTGGTATGTATGTTTTTAAAAAATCGAAGCATTTTTGCTCGATTTTATTTTTTCTCCATAGTTCTAGGTTAATATACATAAAACCGGAGTTAAAATAGTTTGAATTTTTATGGAAAGGTGTAATTGTATCATCGTTTATTTTTTTAAAAAATCTTTTTCTTCTATTGTTTCCATCTAAAACAGCTGCAATGGTATGATTATCAATATTTATAGATATTATTTCCCTAATGTCTTGTAAAGTTAGCATGTCAGAATCTAGATATAGGCAAGTCTTGACATGCTCAGGAATAAAATTAGCTAATTTTATTCTATAATATGCAGAGTAATTATTTCTCCATCTCGGTAATCCGCTAAATTCTTCTTCATTGATTATGTGGATTTCTATTTCTATAGGATAAATTTTACTGAGCTCTTGCTTTAAAAGCATAAGTTTTTTTTGATTTTTTTCACTAATAAAGTCTGTTAATATGTGAAAGAAATAACCTTCTTTGGTGTTTATAATTTTTTCATGTGAATAGTCATTATAAAATTTCGATTTATTTGTATTATTTACAATACTAGTAATAAGTATACTTGAAAATTTTACGTAGTTATCATCGGCACATAATACAATGTGTAACATTATATACTCCTTTTTCGTAGGTAATTATATTTTAGTGTTTTAAAATATAGTTGCATAATCTCCCTGGTTATTTTCGCATAGATTTTTGTTTTACTTTTTCTGGTATTTATGGTAGAGTGTAATCTATAATTTGGTTGTACAAGAAAGTGATGATAAGCTATATTGTGAACTTTGTGTAGATAATACATATCCATATAGTTATCTACAGCGTCTATGAAATATTTTGATTTTATAGATAGCATGCGTGCGGCTTCTGGATGTAAAAAGTATCCTTGTCCACCCCCGCATTTTTCATATATTGAGTAAAAATTATCTTGTTCTTTGATTGTATTAACTTTATCTATGTAAAAAAAACGAACATATTTATAATTACTATGTAAAATATCTTGAATAGCTTGAGTCCATGAGGATAAATTTACAAATTCAACATCATCTTCTAGTATAATAATTGGCTTGTTTATTTTTTGGCATTTCATCCATAAACTATAATGAGATGCAAAGCATGCTTTTTCATTAATACTTAGTTTTACGCCTCTAATTAAATGACACCACCATGGGAAGTGGCTTTTAAACTGCAAATGCTCATTTTTAGAACCATCGATGGCTTTAAAAAATTCAAATTCTAGTTGATTTTTTAAATTCGGATTATATGTGAAGAGTTTTTGAATTTGTTCTTGCATAAAATTTTTTCTATCTTTTGAGCGTTCTAGATTGATGATAAAAACTTTTACTTTTTCCAAACTCTGCCTTCTAACCCTAAAATTTCTTTCTCTAAAACTTCTAATATTTTTTCATTGAAATGCTTATATGGAAAAATATTAGTTAATTTTTTAATGCATTTTAAACTTTGCCTTTTATGCTCGTAATTTTGCCATAAAATTTCTTTATTTTTGTTTTCATATCTACCATTTTCATTAAATTCATAGTGGCATATACATTCTTGCGATATAAAAAAACTTTCACTAATCATAAAATTTATATAGTTAAAAAGCACATCTTCTCCATAACAAAGTTTTTCTTTAAAATCAAGATATTCAAAACTTTTTAAAATCAAATTTTTCCTATATACTTTTGCCCAAACACTCCAGCAAAAATGCTTTTGATTGAGTAAGAAATTTAAAAAATCATCTTTATTAAAAAGCTCATCTTGTTTAAATCTATAAAATTTCTTAAATTTCACCCTATGTACATATGCATCAAACACTACCATATCTACATTTTTAATTTTTTCAAGCCCAACTTCACAAGCATTAAGTTCTAAATAATCATCAGGATCTAAAAACATTATATAGGGTGAGCTTGAATTTAATACACCTATATTTCTACTAGTAAAGGTTCCTAAATTTTCTTCATTATGTATGATTTTTATCCTATTATCTTTACTTGCATATTCTTTAGCTATATCTATACTTTTATCATTGCCAAGGTCATCTACTACAATGATTTCTATATCTTTAAAAGTTTGGTTAATACAACTTTCTAATGCTTTAGCTGTATATTTTTCTACATTATAAGTTGGTAATATGATGGAAATTTGATTCATTTTAGCTCTTTATTTTTTGATATAATTATAGCTTTTATTTTTAAGGAAAATCATGAATATTTTTATCAACCTTCCTACTTGGCTTGGCGATGCAGTGATGGCTAGTGCGGCTATTTATGCTATAAAAGAAAAATATCCTCAAGTTAAATTTACTTTTTATGGTTCTTTTGTGAGTACAGAGCTTTTTAAACGCTTTGAAAATGCTCAAATTTTAGTAGAAAATAAAAAGCAAAGATATAGGCAAATTTTACAAGCTAGAAAAAACCTTGGTAAATTTGATCTAGCTTTTTCGTTTCGCTCGGCATTTTCAAGCAAGATCATTTTAAATCTAATCAAAGCAAAAAAAAGATTTTATTTTGATAAAAATATTCTAAAAGAAGAACATCAAGTCTTAAAATACTTAAATTTCATAGAAAAAGCTTTAAATTTTAAAGCCACTTCAAATTCTTTAAAACTCCCTATAAAAGCAAAATCAACTCATAAAATTTTAGGTATAAACCCAGGTGCACATTTTGGAAGTGCTAAAAGATGGGAAGCGAGCTATTTTGCAAGGGTAGCAAAAGAATTTAGCTCCACGCATCAAATTTTAATCTTTGGGGTAGAAAGTGAGAGAGAAATTTGTAATGAAATTGAGCATTTTCTTTTAAAAGAAGGTATCAAATCAAAAAATCTTTGTGGTAAAACTAGCGTTTATACTTTATGTAAAAATATTTCTATGCTTGATTTACTCATTACAAACGATAGTGGTCCTATGCATATAGGTGCAGTTTATGGGGTGAAAACGGTAGCTATTTTTGGCTCGACTAAATTTAGTCAAACATCACCTTGGCAAGAAAATGCTAACATAGCACATTTAAATTTAGCTTGTATGCCTTGTATGCAAAAGATCTGTCCTTTGAAACACCACAAATGCATGAAAGACTTAAAGCCTGAAGTGGTAATAAATTTAGCAAAAACATTTTTTTAGCATATTTTTCTTTGTGGTTTTGGTTTAAACCTCTTGCAAAAGCTTGATAAATGTGTTAAACTTAACAATCATTTTTAATCAAGGAGCTTTTTATGACTAAAGCAGATTTTATTTCTCAAGTTGCTCAAACTGCTGGGCTAACTAAAAAAGATGCAACTGCAGCTACTGATGCAGTAATCGCTACTATTACTGATGTATTAGCTAAAGGTGATAGCATTAGCTTTATCGGTTTTGGTACATTTTCTGTAGCTGAAAGAGCTGCTAGAGAAGCTAGAGTACCAAGCACTGGTGCTACTATCAAAGTACCTGCTACTAAAGTTGCTAAATTTAAAGTAGGTAAAAACCTTAAAGACGCAGTTGCTGCTGCTAAAACTGCTAAAAAAGCTAAAAAATAATTCTTTGCGCAAAAGTTTCTAACTTTTGCGTTTTTCTTCGTAGTTAAGTATTAATTTTCTTTTGATATTGTTTTTAAAAAATTAGAAGGAAAACAATGTCAGTTTATAATAATATTTTAGATTGTATAGGTAATACCCCGATTATTTCTTTAAAAGAATTTGCTCCAAATCTTTATGCTAAATGTGAGTATTTTAATCCAAGTCATTCTATAAAAGATAGAGCGGCTGTGGAGATGATAAAACAAGCTTTAAATGAAGGTAAGATCAATCAAGAAACAACTATTATAGAAGCCACAAGTGGAAATACCGGTATAGCTTTAGCAATGATTTGTGCAAGCTTAAAGCTTAAACTTATCATAGCTATGCCTGAGTCTATGAGTATTGAGCGTAGAAAAATGATGAGTTTTTTTGGTGCAAAGTTAGAGCTTACTCAAGCAAGCAAAGGTATGCAAGGAGCGCTTGATAGAGCTAATGAGCTTTTGAGTGAAATTCCAAATTCGTTTATGGTAAGTCAATTTGAAAATATCAACAACAAAAACGCACATAGAAAAAATACTGCTTTAGAAATTTTAAAAGCTTTACCCGATCTTGATATTTTTTTAGCAGGTTTTGGTACAGGCGGGACTATTAGCGGGGTAGGAGAAATTTTAAAAGAACACAATCCTAATGTCAAAATCATAGCTTTAGAGCCTGCGGCTTCGCCACTTTTGAGCCAAAATACCGCTGCAAGCCATAAAATTCAAGGTATAGGTGCAAATTTTATCCCTAAAATTTTAAATCAAAAAATCATAGATGAGATAGTTTGTGTAAGTAATGAAGATGCTATAAATACAGCCTTAGAGCTTGGTAAAAATGGCATAATGGCAGGAATTTCAAGTGGGGCAAATGTATATATGGCTAGAAAAATTGCTTTAGAAAACCCTGATAAAAAAGTCTTGACTATGTTAAATGATACAGCCGAGAGGTATTTATCAACTGATTTATTTGCAAATTTATAATTAGGAGTGTGTATGAGTCAAAATAATGAGCATTTTGATTTAGATCTTGAAAGGGCGATTTTAAGTTCTTGTATATATAGCGAAGATTCTTTTTTTAGTATTTCTTCAGATATTGAGATTAATGATTTTTCACTCAAAGCTCATCAAGATATTTATAAAGCTATTTTAGCTTGTGTGAATGCAGGCGAGCCTATAAGTGCAAGTTTTATAAGAAAACACAAAAAAGTAGACGAGCAAATTTTAGCTGAAGTTTTAGCCACTACTTCCATAGCAGATGTGAGCAAATACGCTTATGAGCTAAGAGAAAAATCCATTAGACGCCAACTTTTAAATTTTGCTTATACTATACCTACAAGGGTAAATGAAGATAAAAGCATTTCTCAAATTTCAGATGAAATAGGCAAAGAGATTTTTAATCTTACTAACCGTGTAAATAGTAATAGTATTAAGGATATGACTATGGTGATGTCTGAACTTATGGATGAGTTTAAAAAGCAAAAAGAAGCAGAAAACAAAGATATTTTGGGACTTGATACAGGTTTTAGCGAGCTTAATAAAATGACAAAAGGCTTTAAACCTGGCGATCTTGTAATTATCGCAGCACGCCCTGGTATGGGAAAAACTACAATTTGTCTTAATTTTATAGAAAAAACACTAAGGCAAAATAAAGGTGTTGTAATGTTTTCACTAGAAATGCCTGCCACGCAAATCATGCAAAGATTAATCAGCGCAAAAACTTCCATTCCTTTGCAAAAAATTCTAATCGCAGATTTAAACGATGATGAGTGGAGTAGGGTAGGTGATGCTTGTAATGAATATGCACAAAAAAATCTTTATATTTACGATAGTGGCTATGCTAGTATAGCTGATATTCGTTCGATTTTACGCAAAATCAAAGCTCAAGATGAGAGTATTGAGCTTTGTGTAGTTGATTACATCGGTCTTATGATGAGTAATTCAGCTTTTAATGATAGGCATTTACAAGTGAGTGAAATTTCAAGAGGTTTAAAACTTTTAGCAAGAGAATTAAATATGCCAGTAGTGGCACTTTCGCAATTAAATCGCTCATTAGAAAGTAGAGCAAATAAGCGTCCTATGCTTAGTGATTTAAGAGAAAGTGGTGCTATAGAACAAGATGCGGATACGATTTTATTTGTATATAGAGATGAGGTTTATAGAGAGCAAGAAGAAAAAGAAAGAGAAAATAAAGCTAAAAATGAAGGTAAAACTTATGAGAGAAAATTTATGCCAAATCCTGTGCAAGAAAAGGCTGAGCTTATTATAGGTAAAAATAGAAATGGCCCTGTAGGGCATGTGGATTTGCTTTTTTTAAAAGAAAAATCATGTTTTATTGAAGCTCCAAAAGAAGATTTTGTGGTTACAAACTTTGAAGGTTAATTCAAAGGGTAACCATAGTTTTTATGCATAAAAAGTTCTAAATCCTTAAAATCGATTTTTCCCATTAGTTCTTCTACGAGTTGCTTATACACTATTTTTCCATCTTTGACCACAAAGGCTGCTCTTGCTAATAATCCTGCAAATATACTATCGCCTATTAAAACTCCATAATTAGTACCAAAATCTTTAAAAGCAAAATCACTTGCTACAATAATATCATCAACCCCTTCAGTAGCACAAAAACGATCCATAGCAAAAGGTAAATCCATACTAATAATAATAACTTCAATATTTTTCATAGAAGCTAATCTTTTGTTAGTTTCTTTTGCTTGTTTGGAGCATACTTGAGTGTCTAAACTAGGAAAGCTTAATAAAATTTGAGTTTTTCCTGGTGGTGCTATTTCTACTGGGGCGAGGTTTTTGGTTCTTAGAGTTATTCTTGGAGCAGTATCGCCAATTTCTAGCTCATCTCCTATAAGTTCTATTTCTTGATCTTTATATATAATACTTGCCATAATTTTCCTTTTTTATAATAAAATCATTTTTGCTAAAAGTAAAAAACTAAAAAATCCCAAACTATCGGTAATTGCAGTAATAACTACGCTAGAACCTACAGCAGGATCAATTTTAAATTTTTTTAAAGTTAAAGGTACAAAAGAACCTACAAAACCGGCTAAGGCTAGATTAATTAGCATTGATAAGGCTATAACAAGTCCTAAAAGAGCTGTTTTAAACCATATAAAAGCTATAATACTCATAATACTAGCAAATATAAGCCCATTAAGCAAAGAAATTCCACTCTCCCTTAATATAACTTTTTTAGCGTCTTTAAATTCTACTTCATTGAGTGAAAGTTTTCTAACTGTTACTGCTAAAGCTTGTGAACCTGTATTGCCTCCCATAGAGGCTACGATAGGCATAAGTACTGCTAGAGCTACAAGTTGTTCTATTTCACCTGAAAAAAGGCTAATGATATTAGCTGAGATTAATGAAGTAGTAAGATTGATCATAAGCCAAAAAGCTCTTGCTTTAGCTGCTTTAAAAGCACTTTCTTCTTCAGCATCTTCATCAACTCCGGCTAAGTTATAAATTTGCTCTGTTGCGTTTTCTTGGATTAAATCATGGATATCATCATAGGTAATTCTACCTAAAAGCACTCCATCATCATTTACAACCGCTAAAACACTCAAATCATAATCTTCTACTATATCAATAGCCTTTTGTATATCTTCATGATCTTTAATGCTATAACATTTATATTTTTCGCTATTATTTTTAATAATATCTGCAAAACTTAGTTTAAAATCCCAAATCAAAAGATCACTTAAGTTGATAGCATTGCAAAGCTTTCCTTGATTATTTATAATATAAACTTGAAAAATTTGATCCACTTGTCCTGAGTGTTTTAAAATTCTATATCTTTTAATAGCCTTTTCGATACTTTCATTAATAGAAGCTGTGAAAATTTCTGTTTGCATATAAGCACCAGCAGTATTTTCATCATAATTTTTAAGGCGTAAAATTTCTTCTTTATCTTCTGAGCTTAAGCGGTTTAAAATGGCTAAAGTTTTTTGTGGATTTAGCTCTTCAAAATGCTTAATCAAATCTGTTGCATCATCACTTTCAAGTTCTTCTACCGCTTTTGCAATCTTTATAATGCTTAAGTGTTCTAAAATATCTTCTAATATATGTTCAGGTGTTATAGTAGCTACATTTGCAAGTGTGTAAGTATCAAAAGATTTAAGGGTTTGTAAATAAAGCTCTTCGTTGTATCTTTTGATAGTCTTTAGAGCTTCATTGGTTTCATAGGTGCTTTGATCTTTAGAAGTATTTTTTAAAAGTTCTTGTGCTTCTAAAAAATCATTCATCATCTCAAAGCTCCATAGAATTTTCTATATTTTGTTCTTTTGGTGGATTTTTATAGTTTTCATCAATACTTTGCAAGCGATTTTCATACTCTTTTGCTATTTTTAAAAATTCTTCTTTGTTTTTACCACTTAGGCTTGATTTTGGAATTTTCACTATGGTTTCGGGATTAATTGCTTTGTTATTTAGATAAAGTCCAAAATGTAAATGTGGTCCAGTACTCATACCAGTAGAGCCTACATAAGCAATCACTTGGCCTTGTTTGACTTTTTGGCCGCGTTTGATTTTTGCAAAACGACTAAGATGAGCATATAAAGTCATATAACCTGATACATGCTTTACTTGTACAACCTTACCATAACCACCTTTTGTCCCAACAAAGCTAATCGTCCCATCTCCTGCACTCTTAACCGGAGTACCTGTTGGAGCAGCATAGTCAATACCTAAATGCGCTCTATAGCGTTTTAAGATAGGATGATATCTTGCTCTGGTAAAACGATCTGAAATCCTTGTGTATTTAACAGGCTTAGTTAAAAAGAAATTTTCAAGCTCTTTTCCTTGAGCGTTATAATAAGAATCTTTATATAAAAATACAGAATATTCTTTACCTCTAATATTAGCTAAAGCTGCTTGGATATTAATATCGCCAAAAAGTCTTCCTAGTCTTCTTTTTTGTTCATAAATCAATACTACACTATCGCCTTTTCTGACTTTTTTAAAATTAACACTATTTTTAAAAGCTCTTACCATGGCTCTTGCTAAGGTTACACTACCACTTTCATCATAAACATCTTGATAAGCTGAGTTGTTAATAGCTACGCGAATGGTTCTTTTTTCTTTAGTGTAAGAAATAGGGGTAAAACTTAATACGAATTTGTTTTCATTATTTTTGTAAATATGAATTTGTAAATCATCACTAATTGGGATTAAAACTTGCTCAAGCTCACCTTGCTCATCTTTAAGCATTTGGTATTTAACACCACTTGTGATTTCTGCACTTAGTTCTTTATCTTCGGTATCAAGATTATAATATAAATTAAGTGGTATAGAATGATCTTGTAAAAAATCAAGTAAAGTTTTGCCATTTTCCCAAGAAAGCTCTTCAACGCTTGAAATAGCAAAAAGTTTTATCGATATAAGTAAAGATATGAAAATTTTTTTCATGATAATTTAAAGCCTTCTAAAATTTAAACATAAATTTGTATTTTACTTAATTTTTCTTACAATTTTGTAAGGAAAAAACAATATAATTTATTTTTTACACTTTTTAAGGAGTATAAATTGTCAAGAATTATCTTAACGCTTTGCTGTTTTTTAGCATTTTTACAAGCTAAAAATTTTGATTTGATACAAACAAAACTTGAAAAAGTAGATGATGTCTATGGTTATATAAAAGATGATCCTAGAATTTTATTGTACTCAAGTGGTATAGTTGTACATGAAATTGATACGCAAAAATCTATCATTGCAAGAGCTAGTGTGATAGGGCGTGAAAATGGCTTAGTTAAATTACAATTTAAAGTTTTTGATATGCTAGCTCAAGATGCTATGCCTTTACCAAATGTATTGCCACAAGTAGGCGATAAAATAGTTTTAAATTATTTATACGATAGAGCTTTGATTATAGCTCCTGATAAAAGTGTGTATGATTTTATAGCGCAAAAATTAAATGGAATTTATTTTTTACACCCTGATTTATTTGGTGCTCATATGATACAAGAATACCGCCAAACCCCAAGAAGATCTGACTTTAGATCTTTTTGTTCAAAAAATGCTGTAGGACTTTTAGTAGTAGCTTTAGAAAATAAAGCTGAGATAGTTGATTGTCAAGACTTTGGCAAGATTGAAGAATTTGTCATACCGCAAGCTCAAAGTTTGCAAATTCCATTTTATTCAAGAATTACAGGTTATAAAAGTGATATTTTTAGCTTAAATGATGAAGCAATTGGAAATTATTATGTATATTATGAAAAATTAATTAGTTTAACTAGAGAAAAATAATGCAAGAAATTCATCAAAAATTCTTTCAAGATCTTTTAGGGGTTGAAAACGCGCATTTTGATCCTATTCATAAAAGAGCGTATAGTTATGATGCTACTAAAAAGCATTATTTGCCCGATGGAGTACTTTTTCCAAGAGATGAAAATGATATTAGTCAAATTTTAAAATATTGCAATGAAAATAAAATCATCGTCATTCCTAGGGGCTCAGGCAGTGGATTTACCGGTGGAAGCTTGGCTGTTAATGGTGGAGTGGTGCTAAGCTTTGAAAAACATATGAATAAAATTTTAGAAATTGATCTTGAAAATTTAGTTGCAGTGGTACAACCTGGTGTGATAAATATGGCTTTACAAGAAAAAGTAAAAGAATATGGTTTATTTTATCCGCCTGATCCTGCTAGCATGGAGTATTCTTCTTTAGGAGGAAATGTAAGCGAAAATGCAGGGGGTATGAGGGCTGCTAAGTATGGTATAACTAAAGATTATGTAATGGCTTTAAGAGCGGTTTTGCCTAATGGAGAAATCATTAGAGCAGGTAAAAAAACCATAAAAGATGTAGCAGGTTATAATCTAGCTGGAATTTTAATAGCAAGTGAAGGATCTTTGGCTGTGCTTAGTGAGATTACTTTAAAACTAGTAGCTTTGCCAAAGTTTAAAAAAACAGCAATGGGGATTTTTAACAGCATTGATGAAGCAATGAATGCAGTTTATAAAACTTTAGCTAAAGGTGTAACTCCTGTATCTATGGAATTTTTAGATCAATTAAGCATACAAGCATTAGAGCAAAAATTCCAAAAAGGCTTACCTATGGATGCGGGTGCGATTTTAATCGCTGATGTAGATGGTAATGTAGAAGAAGCTATTGAAGCAGATTTAAAAATCTTGCAAGAAAGTTTTTATGAATCTGGTGTAAGAGAGTTTAAAATAGCAAAAGATGAACAAGAAGCAGCTAATATTTGGTTTGCTAGAAGAAATTGCTCTCAAAGCATAGCAATGTATGGAAATTTAAAGCTTAATGAAGATATTACAGTGCCACGTTCAAAACTACCTGAGCTTTTAAAAGGCATAGCTGAAATTTCTAAAAAATATGGTTTTAAAATTCCTTGTTTTGGTCATACTGGTGATGGCAATGTGCATACTAATGTAATGGTAAGTGATAAAAATAATCCTGAATTAGTTAAAAAAGGTTATGAAGCTGTGGAAGAGGTGTTTAAGCTTACAGTCTCTTTAGGTGGGACTTTAAGTGGAGAGCATGGCATAGGCATTTCAAAAGCTCCTTTTATGAAGCTTGCTTTTAGTGAAGCTGAAATGGACTTAATGAGAAATATCAAAAAGGCATTTGATCCAAATAATATACTCAATCCTTTCAAAATGGGACTTTGATGAATTTTAAAAACTTATTTAAAATTCTTTTAGCTTTAAGAGATAAAGAAATTTTAAATTATGCTGCGGCTTTGAGCTTTTATACTATCTTATCTTTAATACCACTTTTGTTTTTGTGTTTTTGGGTTTTTACCCAAATTCCAAGTTTTGAAATGTATCAAGAAAGAATTAAAAATTTAATTTTTACTTTTTTAATCCCAACTCAACAAGAATTAATCATACAATACATCAATACATTTTTAAAAAACAGCGTAAATTTAGGACTTATAGGGCTTTTAGCTATGGCTTTGACTTCTTTGGCTTTTTTTTCAGGTTATGATTATGTGATCAATAAGCTCTTAGAAGAAGATTCTAAAAGTCTTTGGCACAGTATAAGTTCTTATTGGACTTTAGCAACCTTAACTCCACTTGGGCTTGGAGTGAGTTTTTATATTTCAGGTTTTATACAAAAAACCTTAGATGATTTTAATATTGCTTTAAATTTTTTTGAGATTTTACCTTATGTGATTATATGGGCTTTGTTTTTTGTATCTTATTCAAGTTCAGTAAGCAAAAAAGGCGATTTAAAAACTTTACTTATTAGTTCTTTTGGTGCTTCTGTGATTTGGTATATTTCTAAGATGATTTTTGTATATTATGCTGTATATAATAAAACTTATTTAAATGTATATGGTTCTTTTTCTGTAATATTATTTTTCTTTTTGTGGATTTATATTTCTTGGATTATTTATCTTTTGGGATTAAAGGCTTATTTGCTTTTAAATCAAGAAAATAAAGGGAATAAACCCAAGAGAAACTACAAAAAGAGCTAAGTATTTATTAAATATAGCGATTAAAGATAAAATTAAATAAATAAAATAAAACACAAAAGGTATTGATAGGTTAATCGCATGCATTTTAAACTCAAAAAAATGCATTAAATATAAATTTAATAAATTTCCATAAGAAAAAATATGCAAGATTAAAACCAAAGGATAAAATATCACAAAGGTTAAGCTTAAAGGTATGGCTAAAAATTGCTGAAAACTAAGTAGAGGAAAAAAGTATAATACAGGGATAATCATTGCTAAAAAAGTCCAGATATTTAGCAAAAAAATATGAGTAAAATTTGAAAATTGATCTTTAAAATGGTGAAGATACAAATAAATATAAAAAACTCCCAAAATAGAAAATAAAAACCCAATGCTAAAAAGAAGTTTTGGAAAAATGCTAATACAAAATGCTATACTTAAAAATAAAAATTTAAAACTGAGTATTTTAATATTTTTACTAAATAAATAAAAAGCAAAAATGCTCATTAGTAAAGCTCTTGTGTAAGAAGGACTAAAATCTATTAAAAATATATACAAAATTAAAAGCAAGAAAGCAAAAATACTAATATCAAGTTTTAAACTTCTATAAGGAAAATATCGTTTATGAAAAAAAGCGTATAAAGGAGCAAAAATCAAAAAGCAAAAGCTAAATAACAAGCCCAAATGATACCCGCTAATAGCGATTAAATGCGCGATATTATAAAAATTTACATCATTTCTAAGTTCACTTGATACATTTTTTGCAAAAAATAAAGCCCCGTAAAATTCTTTGATTTTTTCATTTTGATGTTGATTTAAAAAATACCTTATTAAGGTATTTTCTTTTTGTGTTTTGGTTTTGTTAAAATCATAACTTGGCACATAAAAACTTTTACTAAGATAATCTTTAAAGTTAATATTTTTAGTAATTATTCTAAGATTTATCACATCATTTTTACTTAAATTTAGATCTTTATAACTAGTAGTATAAAAAATAAAATCAGAATTTTTAAGTTTTAAAACTTGATATTTTTTACCTTTTTTATTAGTTTTTTCATAAGAAGATAAAACGATATTATCTTTAAGTAATAAATGCTTAGTAAGTTTAAAATTTTGATATTTTTTATACTCATAGATGAAATTTAAACTAAAAATTGCTAAAAAACATAATAATAAAATAAAAAATTCTCTATAAGTTTCTTTTATAGAAAATTTTAAACTCATTTTTTCTTAGAAAAGCGTGATAAATATAACCATATAATAAAAATTAAAGTGATTATAAAAGCAGGAGCTATGTAAGGATAGTTGGTAAATACTTCAAAAGCCTCTTTTAGAGTATTTCCAAAAATAAAACCAGCATAGCCTAAAACAACAGCCCAAATCAGACTAGCTAAGGTATTGATGATAAAAAATCTTACAAAGCTAAATTTACAAAGACCTGCTGCTATAGGAATGATAGTTTTTACTCCATAGATAAATTTTTGCACCACTAAAAGCAAGTCGCCGTATTTTTTGATTTTCATCATAGCAAGAGCAATTTTTCTTCTATGATTTTTAAAATAAGGCATTATGTCTTTTTTGTAGTATTTTCCCAAGATAAATAATAAGGTTGAGCCTATGGTATTAGCTAAAAAGGCTAAAAATATACACAAATGCAAATCAAGTTTAGTAGAACTTGCACAAAGCACTCCTGCAGCAAGTATAGCAACCATACCTCCACCAAAAGAATAAAAAAATAAAATCAAATAGCCATAAGTGCTTAGATTATCTATCATTTCTTGCATGAAAAACCTTATCTTGCAAAATCAATAGCTCTAAGCTCTCTGATAACGTTGACTTTTATTTCACCAGGGTATTGTACTTTTTCTTGAATTTCTTCAGCTATTTCTTTAGCTAAAAGCACAGATTCATCATCATTGACTAATTTTGCATTAACAATAACTCTAATTTCCCTACCAGCATTAATAGCATAAGCTTTTTTAACCCCTTCTTTGCTTTTTGCTATCTCTTCAAGTTCGCTTACTCTTTTTAAGAAGGCTTCTAAAACCTCACGCCTTGCGCCAGGACGTGCAGCACTTAGTGTATCTGCTGTACAAACTGCAGCTGATTCTATGCTAATAGCTTCTTCATGCCCATGATGAGCATAAATTGCATTAATCACAACAGGATGTTCTTTGTATCTTTTGCAAAGTTCAGCTCCTAAATCCACATGAGAGCCTTCAAATTCATGCGTTAAAGCCTTACCTATATCATGTAAAATCCCAGCTCTTCTTGCTAGTTTTTCATCCCCGCCACACTCAGCTGCTATGATTCCAGCTAAATGTGCCACTTCTAAAGAATGCGCTAGAGCATTTTGACCATAACTTGCTCTATATCTTAATTTTCCTATTAATTTAACAATTTCAGGATGGATATTATTAAGTCCTAAATCCATTACTATAGTTTGACCTTCTTCTAGGATATTATCTTCAAATTCTTTACAAACTTTTTCATGAATTTCTTCTATTTTTGCAGGTTGTATTCTGCCATCTTCAACTAAAAGTTCAATTACCTTTGTAGCAATGGCGCGTCTATAAAGATTAAAACAACTTACTATGATTGCTCCAGGTGTGTCATCGATGATAATATCAACACCCAAAACCATTTCTAAGGTTTTAACATTTCTTCCTTCTTTGCCTATAATGCGTCCTTTTAATTCATCGTTTTTGATATTTACTACATTAATTAATCTTTCAGCAGCAAATTCTCCTGCAAATCTTGAAGTAGCTTGTGCCAAGATAAAATTAGCCTTTCTTTTGGCTTCGTTTCTAGCTTCTTCTTCGTATTTTCTAACAATATGAGCAATTTCAGCTCTTGAGTTTTCTTCTACTTTTTGTAAAACTATATTTTTTGCTTCTTCTTGTGTAAGACCAGCTGAATGTTCAAGGATTTTTAATACTTCATTTAATTTTGTTTCATAGTTTTGTTTTAAATTTTCATTTTCCTCATGTAAAGCTTTTATGGTTTGCTGCTCTTTTACTAACTTGTTTTTGTTTTCTTCATGAAGCTTTTCTTGATAATGAAGGTTTTGTTCTTTTTTGTTGAGTTCTTCAAGCTTAATAGAATGCTCTTTTTGTAGTTTTTGAATTTTTTCATCAAATTTTTTCTTTGCTGCAAATTCAGCTTCAGCGACTGAATTTTTAGCATCTTTAAGTATTAGCTCGGCTTCATATTCAATAGCTTTTGCTTTTGCTTTTGCTTGCTCTAAAAAGATATTGAAATTTGCATCATTAATCTTTTTGGCGACTATATACCCAATCCCTCCGCCTATAAAAACGGCTATTAATGCAACTAATATTTCTATCATTGTTTTTGACTTTCCTAAAATATTTTTTATAAGGGTTTATATAAAAATTTCCTTTTATATCATGATCTTGGCTAAAAATTTGATGAGATTTTGCATCTATCATTTGTGTAAAAATAACCAAAGGTTTTTTATAAGAAATACTTTCAAAAAACCTATCATAAAAACCTTGACCATGACCGATTCTTCCTAATTTTGCGTCTACACCTATTACAGGGATAATTGCAACGTCAATACGAGTTTGTAAAAAAGAATCTTTTGGTTCATATACCCCAAAGCTCTTTTTTTCAAGAGCTAACCTTAATTTTACTACCTTTAAACTTTTATCTTGCATAAATGGAACAAAAATTTGATATTTTTTTGTTAGAAAATGTCTAAATTTATAAAGATTGATTTCATATTTCAAAGGGATATATATGAGGATATTTTTGCAATTTTTGTATAAATTTAGAATTTTCTTTATTTCTTGAAAAACTAAAAAATCCCTTTTGTATTGATATTTTAATTTTAAATGCATTTTGGATTTTTGTTTTATTCTAAAATTGTTTTTTATCAAGGCTTTCCTTAAAGTTTTTAACTTTTTATGTTATACTTTTAAGCTTAAAAAATCATAAGGATAAGAATTGAAATTTAAAATTTTTTTAGTAATTTTTATCGCGATATTTTTCACTTCATGTTCGAGTGATAAAGAAAATTCCAGCACTGAAAATACAAATAATGCAAGTTTGACTCAAAGTGAAAACACTGATTTTACTTTGAAATTTTTAGATGGTAGGAAAATGTATGTGAAATATCATGAGCAAGTATTTAATTTTGATGATACAGCTAAAGCTAAGTTGTTTGTTTTTTTTACAAGTTGGTGTGTACCTTGTAAGGCTCAAATTCCACATTTAAATAATTTAAATAAAAAATATCAAGACAAATTTGAAGTAATAACGCTTTTTTTAGAAGAAAATAAAGAGCAAGAAATATTAACTTTTATAGAAGATGAAAAAATGAAATTTCCAGCGGCTATAGGAGGGAATAATTTTGTTTTTTCTAAAATTTTAAATGTCAATTCTATTCCAACGATGGTGTTGTTTAATGCAAAAGGCGAAAAGTTTAAAGAGTATTTAGGGATAATTCCTGAAGAAATGTTAGATATAGATATACAAAAAGCGATAATGTAATGTTTGGATTTTTAAAAAATGGTTTGAAAAAAACCTTAGAAAGTATTCATTTAGTTAAAGCTTCAAATAAAATCATTACCAAAGATTTACTTGAAGAAATGCTTTTAGAAGCTGATGTGGCGTATGAAATAGTTGAAGAGATTATTTATTATCTTCCTCCAAATGATGAGGTTAAAAAGGCTGATTTAGAGCGTGTTATGGGGACTTATTTTATTTATGATAAGCCAGAACTTGCTAATGCTAAGCCTTTTGTGGATTTGATTTTAGGTGTAAATGGGGTAGGTAAGACTACAAGCATTGCTAAAATGGCACATTTACATAAAGAAAATGGTGAAAAAGTTATACTTGGAGCTTGTGATACTTTTAGAGCAGGAGCCATAGAGCAGTTAAAATTATGGGCACAAAAATTAAATATAGATATCATAGCTACTTCACAAGGACACGATCCTTCAGCAGTTGCTTATGATGCTATTTCTAAAGCTTTGGCAAAAAACTATGATAGGGCTATTTTAGATACAGCAGGACGCTTGCAAAATCAAAAAAATCTTGCTAATGAGCTTGAAAAAATCGTTCGCATAAGCGATAAAGCTATGCAAGGAGCTCCTCATAGAAAGATCCTTGTGCTTGATGGCACTCAAGGCGTAGCAGGAATTTTACAAGCAAAAGCTTTTAATGATTTAGTAAAACTTGATGGAGTGATTATTACAAAACTTGATGGAACTGCTAAAGGCGGGGCTTTATTTAGCATAGCAAGAGAGCTTGAACTTCCTATTTTATATGTAGGAGTAGGAGAGCAACTAGGACAAATTCATGAGTTTAATCCTAGTGAATATGTTAAAACTTTAGTTGAAGAGATTTTTGCATAATTTATGGCTAAAAAACATATTTTATTTGAATGCCAAGCTTGTGGAAATCAACAAAGTAAATGGCTAGGCAAATGTCCTGAATGTGGTTCTTGGGATAGTTTTGTTGAGCTAAAGCAAGAACAAATTAAGGTTTTAAAAGAGTTAAATTCGCTCTCAAACACTCCAAGTTCTGCAGTATGTATCAATGATGTTATAGCAGAAAATTTCACACGTATTAGTACTGATGATAATGAGCTTGATTTGGTTTTAGGTGGTGGGCTTGTTGTAGGTTCTTTGGTGTTAATTGGGGGTTCACCTGGGGTTGGAAAATCCACACTTTTATTAAAAATTGCTTCGAATTTGGCTAAAAGTGGTAAAAAAGTACTTTATGTAAGTGGCGAGGAAAGCAAATCTCAAATCAAACTGCGTGCAGATCGTTTAAATGCAAATTGCGAGAATTTATTTTTACTTACTGAGCTTTGCTTGGAAGATATTTTAAGCGAGCTTTCTAAAAAAGATTATGAAATTTTAATTATTGATTCTATACAAACTTTATATTCTAATAAAATTACTTCAGCAGCAGGTAGTATCACTCAAGTTAGAGAAATTACTTTTGAGTTAATGCGCTATTCTAAGGCCAATAATATTAGCACTTTTATCATAGGGCATATTACTAAAGATGGAGCTATAGCTGGACCTAGAATTTTAGAGCATATGGTAGATGTAGTGCTTTATTTTGAAGGTGATGCTAATAAAGAAATAAGAATTTTAAGAGGTTTTAAAAATCGTTTTGGAAATATTTCTGAAGTTGGTATTTTTGAAATGACTTCTAAGGGTTTAATTAGCACTAAAGACATAGCTAATAGATTTTTTACGCGTGGTAAAGCAGTAAGTGGTAGTGCTTTAAGTGTTGTGATGGAAGGAAGTAGAGCCTTAGTACTAGAAATTCAAGCCTTAGTTTGCGAGAGTGCTTATCCAAAACGCAGTGCAACAGGCTATGAAAAAAATCGCTTAGATATGCTTATAGCTTTACTTGAGAGAAAGCTTGAAATTCCTTTGGGTCATTATGATGTTTTTATTAATGTAAGTGGTGGAGTGAAAATTAGCGAAACTGCAGCAGATTTAGCGGTGGTTGCGGCGATTATTTCAAGTTTTAAAAATCGCCCTTTAAGTAAAGATAGTGTTTTTGTGGGCGAACTTAGTTTAAATGGTGAGATCAAAGAAGTATTTTCACTTGATGTGCGTTTAAAAGAAGCTAAAATGCAAAAATTTAAAAATGCCATAGTGCCTGTAAAACCTATGGAAGAACTTGGCTTAAAATGTTTTGTAGCCAAAGAATTACGTGAGGTTTTAGAATGGATGTAAAATTTGATGTAATCATTATAGGTTCAGGTCTTGGAGGCTTAAGTGCGGGTGCTTTTTTAGCTAGAAATGGTAAAAAAGTTTTAGTTTTAGAACAGCATTCTTTAATCGGTGGTTGCGCTACTTGTTTTAAAAGAAAAGGCGCTTTGATTGATGCGGGACTTCATGAGATGGACCTAGGTGAAGCAAAAACTGATATGAAGCATTTGGTTTTTGATAAGCTTGGTATAAAGAATAAAATTCAAATTTTACCTTTACCAAGTGCATGGAGTATTAAAAGTAAAAATTATAATCTAACTTTACCTCATGGTATAGAAAAAGTAAAAGAAGTTTTGAAAAAAGAATTTCCGCAAGAGTGCAAAGGTATAGATAAATATTTTAAAGCTATAAAAACGCAAGCTTATGCTATTCGAAGATTTCCTTGGGATTTAAAATTAAGTGAGTTATTGTTGTTTCCTTTTGACACTGCTTGGATATTTATTAAAAATAGATTGTTTAATAAAAAAGTTTATGATGTTTTAAATGCTTATATTAAAAATGATAAGCTAAAAAAGATTTTAAATGCAAATATGAGTTATTATCATCATGATAGTAAAGAATTTATTTTTAGTTTTCATGCTATTGCACAAAAGCATTATTATGATGGTGGGGTGTATATTAAAGGTGGCTCGCAAGCTTTAAGTGATGTCTTGGCTGAGGTTATCAAAGAAAATCAAGGGCAGGTTTTAGCTAAGGCTGAAGTTGTTAAAATACTCACAAAAGATCAAAAAGCTTATGGAGTAGAATACATTCAAAATAATCAAAAACACACCATCCATGCGCAAAATATCATCGCAAATTGTGATCCTTTAATCGTATATAAAGACTTGCTTAAAGATTTAAATTTAACCCAAGAAATCAAAGCAATAGAGTCTAAAAAGCGCGCTTGTTCTTTGGTAAGTGCTTATTTTATTTATGATAAAGATATTTCTAAAATTTATAAAAATATGGATTATTGTAATTTTATATTTGAAGATGATTTTTTAAATAGTTCATATGAAAATACTAATATTTTAAAACTAGATATCAAAAAAAGACCTATGGCTTTTGTGAATTATTCTAAGGTTGATAGTGGCTTAGCTAGTGATAAGTATATAGGTGTTGTAGCTTTTAGTTCAAATTATAGTGAATGGGATTTAAATAAGCAAGATTATAAAACTAAAAAAGAAGAAGTGTTAAAAGCTATAGTGCAAAGACTAGATGAGATTTTTCCGAATTTAAGTTCACACTTAATCCATCAAGAATTAGCTACCCCAAAAACTATACAAAGATACACTAAAGCTTATGAAGGTGCAATTTATGGATTTTCTCAAGATCAAGAAGGAGTTAAATATAGGTTACATTATAAAAGTAAAAGTATAGAAAATTTGTATTTTGCTAATGCTTTTATATTTCCTGGTGGTGGCTTTACAGGCGCGATTTTGGGTGGATATTTTTGTGCTAATAAAATGAATTTTCATTAAAATATAAGCAATTTTTTTCTATAATATTAGCTTTGAAATATTTATTCTGCTAAGGATTTTTAATGAAGGATTTATTTTTATTTAGTTCTTTTATAGATTCTAGTCACACTTTTGCATACTTTTTTCATTTGGGTATAGTAGTTGTGATTTCTTTGATTTTAGCAAAACTTGCTACAAGGTCTATGCAAATTGTCCCAAGAGGTAGTCAGAATTTAGCCGAAGCTTACATGGAAGGCATTTTAAGTATGGGTAGAGATACTATGGGTAGTGATGAAGCTGCTAGAAAATATTTACCTTTAGTTGCAACTATAGGTTTTATGGTATTTTTTAGTAATATTATAGGAATTATCCCTGGTTTTGAAGCTCCAAGTGCTAGTTTAAATTTTAGTGCTTCTTTGGCTATTATAGTATTTGTGTATTATCATTTTGAAGGCATTAGAACTCAAGGATTTTTTAAGTATTTTGCACATTTCATGGGACCTGTGAAAATTCTAGCGCCTTTAATGTTTCCTATAGAAGTGGTTTCTCATTTTTCAAGAGTTATTTCTTTATCTTTCCGTTTATTTGGTAATATTAAAGGAGATGATTTATTCTTAGCAGTTATTTTAGCTCTTGTGCCTTGGGTTGCACCACTGCCTGCTTATATGCTTTTAACTTTTATGGCATTTTTACAATCTTTTATTTTTATGATTTTAACTTATGTTTATTTAGCAGGTGCAACTGTAGTTGATGAGCATCATTAATTTTTAAAAAGCAAAAAATTATTTTTTGCTTTTTTCTTTTTTAATATACTTCTTTTATTCTTTTTTAAACTCTTTTTGAAATAAAAAACGCTAGAATAAACAAAAAATTCTAAGGAAAATTTTAATGTTTGAAGTTGTTATAGGACTTGAAGTTCATGCGCAATTAAATACAAAAACAAAAATCTTTTGCTCATGTGCGACTTCTTTTGGAGAAAAATCAAATACTAATGTATGCCCAACATGTTTAGCTTTACCAGGTGCTTTACCTGTATTAAATCAAGAAGCGGTAAAAAAAGCCATAGCATTTGGAAAAGCAGTTAATGCAACTATAAATAAAAAAAGTATTTTTAATAGAAAAAATTATTTTTATCCTGATTTGCCAAAAGCTTATCAAATTTCACAATTTGATATTCCTATAGTAGAAAATGGTGAGTTATTTATTAATGTAAATGGAGAAAATAAACGCATAGGTATCACCAGAGCTCATTTAGAAGAAGATGCAGGAAAAAATATACATGAGAGTAATTTCTCAAAAGTAGATTTAAATAGAGCAGGTACGCCTTTGCTTGAAATCGTTAGTGAGCCTGAACTTAGAAGTTCTGATGAGGCAGTGGCTTATTTGAAAAAGTTACATTCTATTATAAGATTTTTAGATATTTCAGATGCAAATATGCAAGAAGGTAGTTTTAGATGTGATGCTAATGTTAGTATTCGTCCAAAGGGTGATGATAAGCTTTATACTAGAGTGGAGATTAAAAACTTAAATTCATTTCGTTTTATCCAAAAGGCGATTGAGTATGAAGTAAAACGCCAAAGTGAAGCTTGGGAAGATGGAAAATACGATCAAGAAGTTGTGCAAGAAACAAGATTGTTTGATACGGTTAATTTAGTTACTAGAAGTATGAGAGGTAAAGAAGATTCTGCTGAATATAGATATTTCCCTGATCCTGATCTTTTACCTGTGATTTTAAATGATGAAATGCTAAATCAAGATATACCTGAACTTCCTGATGAGAAAAAAGCTAGATTTGTTAGTGAATTAGGTATTAAAGAAAGTGATAGTGAAGTGATTGTTTCTTCATTAGAGCTTTGTAGATATTTTGAGTATCTAATTAATCAAAAATTAAATCCAAAACTTTGTGTTACTTGGCTTACGACTGAGTTAATGGGACTTTTAAAAGGCGAATTGACCATAGAAAACTCACCTATAAAACAAGAAAAATTAGCTATTTTAATCAAACGCATAGAAGAAGGTGTTATTAGCGCTAAAGCAGGTAAGGATATTTTAGCTTATGTGTTTGAAAACACAGAAGTTGAAATTGATGATGCTATTGAAAAACTTGGTTTAAAACAAGTAAGTGATGATAGTGCTATTGAAAAGATTATTGATGAAATTTTAGCAAATAATGAAGATAAAGTAACTGAATATAAAAGTGGTAAAGATAAACTTTTTGGTTTCTTTGTTGGTCAAGCAATGAAAGCAGGTAAAGGTGCATTTAATCCTGCTAAGGTAAATGAAATTTTAAAAGCAAAACTTGGTTAAATATGAAAATAGCAGTTGTTGGTGCAGGAAAATGGGGAAGTGCTTTATATGATGCATTGAGTGTTAAAAATGAATGCGTGATAACTTCTTTTCATGAAAAAGATCTTTCTTATTTTGTTAGCACCAAAGAAGCTTTAGAATATGAATATTTAGTTTTTGCTTTATACGCTCAAGGAATACATGAGTGGCTTGCAAATAATTTTAAAGATTTAAATCAAAAAATTCTTGTAGCTTCTAAAGGTATTGATTATAAAAGTTTAAAATTTATGGATGAGGTTTTTAGTGAGTTTATAAGTAGTGATAGACTTTGTTTTTTAAGTGGTCCTTCTTTTGCAAGTGAAGTTTTAGAAAAAAAACCTTGTGCTTTGGTTGTTAGTGGTAAAAATCAAGAGCTTTGTAATCAATTTGCAAGTTTTTTTCCAAATTATATTAAAACCTATACAAGTTCTGATGTTAAAGGCGCTGAAATTTGTGGTGCATATAAGAATGTTTTAGCAATTGCAAGCGGGGTTTGCGATGGTTTAAATTTAGGTAATAATGCAAGAGCTTCTTTGGTTTCAAGAGGCTTGGTGGAAATGCACCGCTTTGGACAATTTTTTAACACTAAAGAAGAAACTTTTTTAGGACTTAGTGGGGCTGGAGATTTATTTTTAACAGCTTCAAGCAATCTATCAAGAAATTATAGAGTAGGTTTGAGTCTAGCTAGTGGTAAAAATATAAAAGATATTTTGATGGAACTTGGTGAGGTAGCCGAAGGAGTGCAAACTGCTTATGCTATACATTCTTTATCAAAACAATTTCAAATTTATACCCCAATTGTTAATGAAGTAGTCTTAATGTTAGAGGGTAAAAATGCTTGGGAATCTTTGAAAGATTTGATGTCATCAAAGGAGGAAATATCATGATTATCAAAAATGCAAAAATTTATGGTGAGCAAAAGCTTGATCTTAAAATAGAAGATGGAAAAATCACTCAAATTGCTAATGATTTAAATGATGATGAGCATATTGTTGATATAGAAGGTAAGACTTTACTTCCTTCATTTATTGATTTAAATGTTAGTTTGCTTGATAATGAATTTAGTATAGATAGATTATATGATCTAGAAAAAGCATGCTTAAAAGGTGGGGTGGGAACTATTGTTTTAAAAGATAGTTTAGAAGCTAATACTCAAGGCTATGCACTTTATTTTGATAAATTAAAATCTTTAGATATTAATGTTTTACCTATTATTAATGTATTAGATAAAACAAAAAAATTAAAAAATATTGCTACCTTGATTGATATGGGTGCAAAAGGCTTAGAGCTTTCAAGTACTTTGGGTGCAAATTATTTAAGACAATGTATGCAATATGCTAATATGAAATCAACTCCGGTGTTTTTAAAGTGTTTTGATGAGAGTTTTGATGATCATGGAGTGATGAATGATGGACAAATAAGCTTTGAATTAGGTCTTATAGGAATTAGTAATATAGCTGAAACTAGTGAAGTAGCAAAAATGAAAGAACTAATGGAATTTTATAAAAACAAAGCTTGTTTTAGTTCTTTAGCAATTGCAAGATCATTTGAATTATTGCATGATCAATATAGTGAAATTTCAATCCATCATTTAATCAAAGATGAAAGTGCATGTGAAAATTTCAATACTCAAGCAAAAATTTTACCTCCACTGAGAGCAAAAAATGAATTAATAAGTCTTAAAAAATTACTTCAAGATAAAAAAATTACTTTCTTAAGCTCTTTACATACTCCTAGCACTAAAAAAGATTTAGCTTTTGATGAAGCAGATTTTGGAGTTAATGCCATAGCTATGTATATGAGTTTATGTTTTACATATTTAGTAAAAGAAGGTATTTTAACTTGGAAAGAATTATGTGATTTTACAAGTTATAATCAAGCGCAATTTTTAGGGTTAAACAAAGGTAAAATAGAACTTGGTTTTGATGCTGATTTAGTTGTATTTGATGAAAATCTTTCTTTTAATGGAGAAGGTTTATATGTAAATGATATCTTACAAGGTAAGGTAGAAAAAAGCTTTATAGCAGGAAAAGTTTTTAGCCTTTAAGCTAAAAACTTTTATTTATTCTGCATAGCTTGTGCTACTTGAGCTGAGCTATTTCTAATTTTTTCCATACACTCTCTAGCTTCTTTAGCTAAGTCCACACTTTGATTTACGCCGCTTAAGCCATCTTTAATGCTTTGTACCACTTCAGCTGTTACATTTCTTATAGAATTAATGGTAGTAGTAATTTCATTTACTGAATGTCCGGTTCTTTCGGCTAGATTTCTAACTTCATCAGCAACTACGGCAAAGCCTCTACCATGCTCACCTGCACGCGCTGCTTCAATAGCTGCATTTAGTGCTAAAAGATTAGTTTGATCAGCTATATCACTAATGGTTTGAATGATATTTTTAATTTCTTCTGATTGCTCATTTAGCGATGAAACCAAATTACTACTATTATTCATCATATCAGCAATGCCTTGAATATTTTGAACTGTATTTTCTATAACGCTATCACCTTCTTGAGTTAAATTATCATTTTGCTCAGCTAATTCGCTGATAAGTTTTAATTTTTCTTCATCTCTTACAACTTGCTCGGTAATATCTGTTGCAAATTTAATAACTTTGTAAATTTCTCCATCATCATTTTTAATAGGATTATAACTTGCTTCTAAATGGATTAGCTTATTGTTTTTACCAAAGCGTATAAATTTTCCTGATTGAAATTTACCGCTTCTTAGCTCTTCCCAAAAAATTGTATATTCTTTTGAATTTCTAAATTTTTCTTCACAGAACATACTATGATGCTTTCCTTTGATTTCGCTTAATGAATAGCCCATAGTTTGAGTAAAATTTTCATTAGCACTTAAAATTTCTCCATAAGGATTAAACTCGATAATGGCCATAGAACGATTAGCGGCATCTATGGTGTTTTTTAGATCAAGCATTTCATAGTGTCTTTGAGTGATATCGTTTGCAAATTTAATAACCTTATATACTTCGTTATTTTGGTTTAAAATAGGAAGATAATTTGCTTCAAGATAAATATCTTTCCCGCCTTTTGCAATACGTCTAAAAAGACCATTTCTTGATTTACCGCTTTTTAAATCTCTCCAAAAGTCAACATAGCGTTGTGATTTTACTACCTCAGGCAAGCAAAACATACTATGGTGTTTTCCCTTAATTTCATCTAGAGAGTAATTCATGGTTTTTAGAAAATTTTCATTAGCACTAATAATAGTCCCATCTGTTTGAAATTCTATCATAGCCATAGTTTTACCAATGGCATTAAGTATATCTTGAAAAGCTTGAATGGACTGCTCTAATTGAGTAATTTGTTCATTAATTTTTTTCTTGTTGATAAACATAAAACCCCTTTATAAAATAATTTGAAATTATATAGTGTTTTTTAAAATAAATAATTTGTTTATATTAGTTTTTTGTTAAATTAGAGAATTTTTCTTGTAAAGAAAATCTTATTAAATCATTGATTTTTTCACTATCATTTAAGAATTGTTTATTGAGATTTTCTAGTTCTTTTAAAAAATTAAAAAGAGTTTCTTCCCATAATGCATTATTTTTTTTACTTAAATTCATGGTTTGAATATGATTAAGTTTTCTACTCATATCGCTTAAATTTTCTAAAAATTCATCTTTGTAATTTTCATTTTGAAGTGTAAAAGTATTTTGCAAAAGATTATTTTTGATATTTCTTATTTCTTCATTGATTAGATCACAAAATTCAGGATAGATGTCATTTTTTATAGGTTCAAGTAAAGATTGCTCGTCTAATTTTAAAGTGTATTTTTTAATAGCAAAGAAAAGAACTAAAAAAGCTAATGCACTAATTAAGAAATAAAAAACCATTTTTCTAAAATTTCCTTAAAATGGTGCGGTTAGCGAGATTTGAACTCGCACACGCTGAGCGCACCACCCCCTCAAGATGGCGTGTCTACCAATTCCACCATAACCGCATAAGCCCCACAAGAGGGCTTTGAAAATTTTAAGCTGCTACTAATGCTTGGAATGGATTAGCATAAAGAGCGATAAGAGCAATAACAAGCGCATAAATAACTTGAGCTTCAATCATCGCTAAAGCAATAAACATAGTAGTCATTAATTTACCACCAAGACCAGGGTTTCTAGCAGTACCTGCTATAGTTGCTGCTGCAGTATTACCCATACCGATAGCTCCACCTAAAGCTGCAACACCAAGTCCTAAACCTGCTGCTAAGATAGAAAAAGAAGCTAACCATTGATTCATAGAACCTTCAGCTGCAAATGCAAAACCGCTTAAAGCTAGCATTAAAAATACGATTTTTTTCATAGTTTTTCCTTATAAAAATTTAAATCCTTTCGGCTTGCGTATCCCTACTCGTGATTTATAAAAGCGTAATTATATATCAATATAGCTTTAAAATTATTGAAATTTAAATTAATAGATCTATTTTAAAACAAATTAAAGTTTTTTTTAGCTACATTAAAAATTTTTTATAGTTTTATAAATTTAAGGTTATTTTTATGAATGAAAAATTTTCTAAAATAGGTTTTGTATTAGCAGTGGCAGGTTCAGCTGTTGGACTTGGAAATGCTTGGAAATTTCCAACTTTAGTAGGACAAAATGGAGGCTCAGCTTTTGTACTTTTGTATTTACTTTTGACTTTGGGCGTAGGTTTTGTGATATTTTTAGCCGAACTTAGCATAGGAAAACTCAGCGAAAAAGACCCAGTGAATGCTTATTATACTTTAGCTCCAAAATATAAAAGAGCTTGGTCTATAGTTGGTTTTTCTTTAATAGGTGCTATTTTGATTGTATCTTTTTATAGTGTGATTATAGGATGGATTGTCAAATATGCTTATTTTGGATTTTTTCCTTTACCAAAAAGCATAGAAGAGAGTGGCGCTATTTTTGGAAATTTACTTTCTAATGATGTTTTATCTCAATTTATATGTTTTACTTTTGTATTTATAGTTATTTTTTATGTAGTATCAAA
>NZ_NFOE01000094.1 GCF_002179635.1 Campylobacter jejuni
TAGGCTCTTTTAGCTTTGTTTGGTTTTTGTTTTGTTTGGCTAAGCCTTCCTTAGGATTAAAACTATGATCAAATTTAAACTTAGTAGGTACAAAGCTTACTTTTAAAGGAAGGCCTTTATCTGTGACACAAGCTGAGATGAGTTCTTGTAAGATTGCATATTCATTATTAACTTTCTTTTGAGATAAAGAGCCTTTAACATCTACTACCTTGGTGCAAGGATAGCTTACTTTTCCTATAGTATTAGGACAGCCACTTATGCTAGAATTAAGCAAATCACTTTCTAGCATAATAGGCACACCACTATCTTTAAAAGTTTTTCCTTTGTTTGATTGAAGTATGACTTTACCTCCATGGATACATTCTAGGTTTTGATTTTCTAAAAGGGCATGAAGTTTAGCTATAGCTTGTTTTTTATTTATTTGTATGGTTTTTTGTTCTTTTAGAGTGTTTGAAATTAAATCTTTATACTCTAAGCTTTGCTTGCTTAAACATTCTAATTTGATATTTAAAGAATTTTCTATAATAGAATAATTAAGCAAGCAAAGTTCATCATTTTTATAAAAGATGCTAAGTTTTCCTTTGCCACTATCTTCATCTTTAGGAGAAAAATAATAACTAGGTGTATCTTGTTTTATAGCATTATCTTGATCTAATTCTCCAAAGTAAAAAGGATTGTTAGGAAGTTCA
>NZ_NFOE01000045.1 GCF_002179635.1 Campylobacter jejuni
AAAATATCTTAAATGTGTAAAAAAATATATCAATTTTTAATTTTTATCTAAAAATATTTATTTTTGAATAAAAAAATAAAAAAATCATATATAGTATAAAAAAGGAGGTTGGTTGATGTATCAAAATGAAAAACATAGTTTAAAAAATAATTTTTTTACACTTTTACTGTTATCTTTTTGTGGATCTATTATTTATGGTTTGCCTTATTTTAGAAAGTATTATTATGATGATTATATGAGTCTTTATCACTTAAATAATTTTGAAATGGGGCTTTTGGGTAGTGCTTATGGATTGCTTGGTTTGTTTTCTTATGCTTTAGGAGGTTATTTAGCAGATCGTTTTGCACCAAAAAAATTATTGATTTTTTCTTTAATTGCTACAGGGTTTGGTGGCTTGTTGCATTTATATTTTACTTCTTTAAATGCGCTTTTGATTATTTATGGAATCTGGGGAATTACTTCATTATTAACTTTTTGGCCTTCTTTGATGAAGATAGTAAGAAGTTTGGCAAATTCTAAAGAGCAAGCAAAAGCTTATGGAATTTTTGAAGGTGGTAGAGGTGTTGTTGGTGCTGCACATTTGGCTATAGCTACAAGTATTTTTGGATATTTTCAAACACAAAAGCTTTTAGCCGCACAAGGTATAGAAATGGTTATTATTTTTTATTCTATAGCTCCTATTGTAAGTGCTGTTTTATTATTTTTTCTTTTAAAAGATGAAGTTAATGAACAAAGCGAGAAGATTAAAATCAAAGATTTAGTTTTTCTTTTGAAAAATTCTGCTCTTTGGCTTGTGGTTGCTATTACTTTTTGTACCTATTTTTTTAATATGAGCTTTTATTATTTTACTCCTTATGCAAGTAATGTGATAGGAGCTTCTGCTGTTTTTGCAGCTATTTTAACAGTATTAGCTCAATATATTCGTCCTGTTTCTTCTGTGGTAGGTGGGTTTATAGCAGATGGATATGGAAAGGCTAAAATAATGATGATAGGCTTTATTTTAATGGGAATTGGTGTTATTTTTTTAATGCTTAGTTCAAAATTAAATGGATTTTTGCAAATGAGCGTTTTAACTTCTGCTTGTGTGGTAATTTATGTAGCTATGTATTCTAATTTTGGAATTTATTATTCTTTACTTAGTGAGGGAAAAATTCCTATTCATTTAGCAGGTATGGCCATAGGTATTGTATCTACTTTTGGATATTTACCTGAGGTTTTTACACCTTTGCTTGCTGGAGATTTATTAGATAGATATCCAGGTGTAAAAGGTTTTCATATATATTTTACTATTATGATAGCTATGGCTATTTTGGGTGTAATGTTTTGTTTGATTTGGATTAAAAAATACAATAAAAAGGAGATGAAATGAAAGAAATTATTTTTGATTTTAAAAACAAGGTTAGAGTGATAGAAAATAAATGGATAGTTTTAAAAGATGGCACCAAACTTTCATCACGAATTTGGCTTCCTCAGGTAAAAGAAAAAGTTCCTGCTATATTAGAATACATTCCTTATAGAAAAAATGATGGAACAAGAGGTAGAGATGAGCCTATGCATGGATATTTTAGCGGTAATGGCTATGCGGTTGTTAGAGTTGATATTAGAGGAAGTGGGGAATCTGATGGTTTATTAGAAGATGAATATTTAAAGCAAGAACAAGATGATGCCTTAGAAGTTATTGAGTGGATAGCAAAGCAAGAATGGTGCGATGGAAATATTGGTATGATGGGTAAATCTTGGGGTGGATTTAATTCTTTACAAGTTGCAGCAAGAAGACCTAAAAATTTAAAAGCTATTATAGTGGTAGGTTTTACTGATGATAGATTTAATGAAGATATTCATTATAAAGGTGGATGTTTGCTTAATGATAATTTTTGGTGGGGTAATATCATGCTTGCATATCAATCACGCTTTGTTGATCCAAAAATTGATCCAAATGGTAGAAATAAATGGCTCAATAGGCTTGAGAATATGCCTTTATGGCCCACATTGTGGCTTGAGCATACTTTAAAAGATGACTATTGGAAGCATGGATCTGTTGGAGAAAATTATGATGATATACAAGTTCCTGTTTTTGCATTAGATGGGTGGGCTGATTCTTATACTAATCCTGTTTTTACTCTAATGAATGCTTTGAAAGTTCCAAAAAAAGCTATCGTTGGCCCTTGGGCTCATGTTTATCCTCATGATGGATCTCCTTTACCTGCAATGGGTTTTTTACAAGAAGCACTTAAATGGTGGGACAAATGGCTTAAAAATGAAGAAAATGATGCGCTTGAAGCTCCTATGATACAAGCATATATAGAAAATAGTTCTAAGCCAAATTCAAAAACAGAGAAAGTAAAAGGTCGTTTTGTTGCTTTAAATGATTTTAAAAATGATATTAGCTATAAAAAATACTATTTAAATCCGTATAAACTAACATGCAAAAAATCAAGTGAATTTATTAAAATCAACACTCCATTAAATCATGGGCTTTTATCCGGAGAGTGGATGGGGGCTGGTGTTTTAGGGGAAAGTCCTAGTGATCAAAGGCTAGATGATGGGATGGCAGTTGTTTTTGAAAGTGATTTTTTAGAACAAGATTTAGATATTTTGGGTTTTCCAGTTTTAAATGTAAAAATTGCAAGTGATCAAGAAAAAGCTATGCTCTTTGCTCAGCTTAGTGAAGTTAGAGCTGATGGTTTTGTAAAAAGAGTAAGTTATGGAGTAATCAATCTTGCATTAAGTGATAATAAAGAACAATTTATACCTTTAAAAAAAGATGAATTTATCCAAAAGCAAATCAAACTTGATGCTTGTGGATATAGATTTGCTAAGGGTTCTAAGATAAGATTATCATTAGCGAATTCTTTTTGGCCTATGTTTTGGCCTATGCCAAAAATTTCAACCTTGACTTTAGATTTAAATGAGTGTGAATTTAATTTACCATGTTTTAGTGGTCAAGATAGCGATAAAATCAATATGCAAGCACAAAGTGCTCCTTTGACCCCAATAACACTTTTAGAAGAAGGTAGGGTGGATAGAAGCATTTCTTATGATATTTTAAACGATACTTGGACTTGTATTACAGATGGTGTTGGTGGAGTTTTTGGAGAAGGTGTTTATAGGTTTGATGAGGTTGATGTTTTAGTAAAGCATAATTTAAAAAGAGAATTAAAACTTCAAAATGAAAACCCATTAAGCGCGCAATATACCATTACTCAAACAATGCAAATAGGACGTGAGGGTTGTATGATGGAGGCGGATATAATCTTAACACAAACTAGTGATTTGGAGTATTTTTATATTAAGGGAAAAATAGCAGTCAAAGAAAACGATAAGCTTGTTTTTGATAAAAAATATGATTATAAAACTAAAAGAAATAGTTTGTAAAATTTCCCAAAGTAAAATTACTTTGGGAATTAATTTTCTTGTAAGATTTTAGCTAAATCTTTAGCGCCCTTTAAATCCACTTTACCAGAACCTAAAAGCGGAATTTGTTCTACTTTAAAATATTTACTTGGTTTAAAAATAGCAGGCATAGTAGAGTTTTTAATCACTTCGCAAATTCCATCAAAATCTTGCTCTTGACATTCTACTAATAAGCATACCATTTCACCTTTTTTATCATCATCTAGTGCCACTGCACAAAATTTTACTATATCTGTATTGATAAATTTAGCAATTTCTTCTTCTAAAGCTCCTAAAGATATCATTTCTCCACCAATTTTTGCAAAACGAGAATAACGATCTACTATATATAAAAAGCCATCCTCATCTACATGACCTTTATCACCGGTATTATACCAGCGTATGCTATCGATTTCTTTGATAACTTCATCGGTTTTTTCTTTATTGTTTAAATAGCCTACCATAACCTGATGGCCACCAATGAGTATTAATCCATCTTCTCCATGATTTAAACTTTCATAAGTAGATGGATCTACTATGCGTATAGCACTTCCTGGTAAAGGCATACCTACGCTACCTTCTTTATTTGCACGATGTAAAATCCAATAATCAGGATCAAATTTATTCGGTAAATTCACACTTGCAACCGGAGTGGTTTCAGTAGCTCCATAACCTTCAAAAATAGGTTTTTTAAATTTCATTTCAAAGGCGCTTCTTACTTCACTTTTGAGTTTTTCAGCACCTGATACGATAATTCTTAAGCTTTCAAACATAATCGCATCAAGTTTTTTATTTCTTGCATAAATACCCAAAAAAGTTGAAGTAGCACACATAATGCTAACATTATTTTTTACTATAGCTTTTGCTACACCTAGTGCATCTGTTGGATCAGCATGTGTTATGCTTTTAATCCCTTCTAATAAAGGCATAAAAGTAGTTACAGTTAATCCAAAAGCATGAAAAGGCGGTAAAGAAGATAAGACAACATCTTCATTTTTTGCACATAATACATCTGAAATTTGAGCTATATTGCTTAAAATATTGCGATTATTTAGCATTACTCCTTTAGGTGTTCCCTCGCTACCACTACTAAATAATATAGCAGCTATGGCAAGGTTTTGTTTGTTAGATGCAAATAATGCTTTTATTAAACAAGTAGGTAAAATACTTACTAAAGCAAGCATAGAAAAGATTTTGAGTTTTTGTTTTTTAAAGCTTGTGATAATATCTTCCATAAAAATGATTCTAACATGCTCTTCAAATTCTAGTTTTATACCTTTATTTTCTAATTTTTCCATAAATTTTCTAGAAGTATAAATTTGTTGAATTTGAGAACTTTGAATGGCTTGATTAATCGCTTTTACACCTGCTGTGAAATTTAAATTTACCACGATTTTATTTGCAAGTAATACAGCTAGATTACAAAGAGAGCTAGCCATAGAAGCAGGGAGCAAAATTCCTACACATTCTTCTTTTGGAGCATAGCTTCCTTGGGTAGGTTGTATATTTAGCTCATGCGATTTATTTTTTATAAAAGAACTAAAAACCAAACTTAAAGCAAGCATTTTTCTATAAGTAATACCACCTATTAAAGGATCAACAATAGCTATTTGACTTAAATTTCTTTTAGCGCTATCTATCCAAGCTCTGGCTATAGTATGCATACTTTCACATTGAGATTTCCAAGCAATAAATGAAAGTTCAAAAACCTTTGCTTTAACCACTTCTTTTTTAGTGTGTATTGGCAAGCTTTTTCCAAAAGCAATAGCGATTTTTCTTTTACTTATTTTGCGATTTCTTGCTGAAAATTCTTCATCACTTCTTGAAAAAGCACTTCCCCAAAGTCCTCTAATATAAAAAGGCAAAATCACTCCATCTTGTTTTTCTAATTTTGAGCAAACTAACTCAAATCCACCTTTAAATTCATTAAGCTGTCCATGGCGTGAAAGTACTCCTTCTGGGAAAAGACAAACTAAATTTCCATTTTTAATATGCATAGCAATAAGCTCTAAGCTTGATTTACTAGAAGCACTTGAAACAGGAATAACTCCAAATTTATCAAGAAAAATTTTAATATACCACTTAGAATAAATGCTTTTTTCCATAACAAAATAAATTTTTCTTGGTATAGCCATTTGTACAATAGCCCAATCTATAAAAGATATATGATTACCAAGCAATAATGCTCCACCTTTTTCAGGAATATTTTCAAAACCTTCTACTAATAAACGATAGCGTTGAAAAAACGCTATGCTCATTAATAAACGCACCAAAGAAAAAGGCAATTTACTTAGCACATAAATGCTTCCAAAAAATGCCACAGCGATGATAAAATAAAACAAATTTATCACTTCAAATTCAGCATATGCAGCAAAAGTAGCTAGTGCTAAAAAGCATAACATAAAAATATTTTGTATAAAATTATTACCCGCTAAGACTTTTCCTAGTTCATTTTCTTTTGCATGAAATTGTATGAGAGAATTTAAAGGTATGATAAAAAATGCCCCGCTTAAACCAAAAATAAAAAATACCACACTATAACTTAGTAAGTTTTCTAAAAATGGCATTAAAATGCTCATTAGAAAAACTCCTAAAGCACCTAGTGGTATAAGACCTAATTCGATATAATTTTTAGAAAACTTACCACTAATAAGCGATCCTATAATCACTCCTATACCAGAAAAAGCTAAAGAGCATTGTACGTAAAAGGTATTTTCTATGAAAAGATCATTTTTTGCATATACAGGAAAACTTACTAAATAAAGTTGTGATATGGCCCAAAAAAGTGAAATTCCTACAATGCAAAGCCAAATGATTTTATGAGAAAATATTGTTTTTAAATTAGAGGCTAAAAGCTTTCCTTGAAAATATTGTTTTTTATCAAAACTTAAACTTTTATCTTCTTCTTTTAAGCAAGGAAGTTTATAAGCTAAAAAAAGTTCTAATAAAGCAAAAGCTATTAATACAAAACCCAAAGGTGCAATTTGTATTAAAATATCTGAAGGAGTGTTAAAATTTGGATCAAAAAGCATTTCAAAGCTTAGAGAAAATACCGCCATACCCGCTAAAATAGCCACAATACTTACTGCGTTTACAGCTCCATTTCCCATAGCTAAAAGCTCTTTTCCTACTAATTCTTTTATAAAACCATATTTTGCAGGAGAGTATAAGGCAGATTGTACTCCCATGATAAAAGTCATTACAAAAGCAAGCCAAAATGCTCCAAGATAATAACACAAACAAATAATACAAGTTAATATTACTGAAAATAATGCAGATATTTTCATGATTTTATTTTTAGGAAATTTATCTGCTAAAAATCCAGAAGGTGAAAGCATAAGGATAAAAGGTAAAAGCATCAAAGCATTAACAATAGCAGTTAGAAAAAGTTGGGTGCTATCTTCATAAAATTTATAGATAGTGTTTTGTATAATGATTTTGTGTCCTAAATCTACAAAAGCATTAATAAAAGCTACTGCTAAAAATGGCAATACGCCAAAAATCTTTAAAAAATTTCCTTGCATTTAAAACTCCATTTTATTTTAAAAATATTATTTTATTATATAAAATTTAAATGGAGTTTTGATATTTGATTAATCTTTAAATTCTACCACTTCATTAAATGCAAAACGAGCTTTTTCTGTGCTAATATTTTCTTGGGCATGTCCTAAAGTAATGAGCATAGATACTCTTTGTTTAGTGGTGTCTAAATTTAAATATTGATTGATTTTATCTTTATCAAAGCCACCGATAATACACGAACCCAAATTTAAACTATAAGCAGCATTGATAATATTTGCAATGGCAAGATAACTTTGTTCTTTTGCATAAATAAAACTTTGCTCTAAATCCATTGCGTCTAAAAATGGCTTATAAGTTTGTAAGCGTTTGTTTAACTCTTCTTGGCTTAAACATCTCTTTTTTAGTTTTTCTTCAAAATAATCTTTAAAATCAGCCCTTGAAATCACAATTATAATAGCAGCACAATTTGCTACATGGCTTTGATTATTAGCTATTTTAGCAATTTCTTTTTTATGCTCATCTTTTTGAAAAACTAAAAATTTCCAAGGCTCAAGTCCTAAGGAACTAGGAGATAATCTAGCACATTCTAAGATATATTCTAAATTCTCTTTAGAAATTTTTTCTTGAGTGTATGCTCTAATCGAAGAGCGATTTTGCATTAAATTTAAATAATCTTGCATTATTTTTCCTTTTTTTGATTTATCTTATATCTTATAAGCTTTAAAATTGTTAAAATTATGTTTTATTGTTACAATTTTATTTTTACTTCATACAAATGTTTTATTATATGATTTTTAAAGGATTAAAATGAAAAAAATAATTTATTTAAGCATATTTTTGATTATACTCATTATAGGGGTGTATTTTTTCTTTTTTGCAAATAAGGAAGAATATAATTATCTAACTTATGAGGTTAAAAAACAAGATATTACTCAAAGCATAGAGGCAATAGGCGAAGTTTATGCAAAAACACAAGTTGATGTTGGTGCACAAGTTAGTGGGCAAATTACTAAACTTTATGTAAAATTAGGTGATCATGTTGATGAGGGTGATTTAATCGCACAAATTGATAAAGATAAGCAACAAAATGATTTAGATATTACCAAAGCTCAGCTTGAAAGCGCAAAGGCAAATTTAGAAAGCAAAAAAATCGCTCTTGATATAGCTACTAAACAATACCAAAGAGAGCAAAAGCTTTATGTCAAAAAGGCTACCTCTTTAGAAAATCTTGAAAATCTTAAAAATACTTTTTATGCTCTAAGAGCAAATGTGGCCGATTTAAAAGCTCAAACTACTCAACTTGAAATTTCTTTAAAAAATGCTCAAAAAGATTTAGCTTATACTACTATAACCGCACCTAGTAAGGGTGAGATTATTAATGTAGCGGTTGAAGAGGGACAAACTGTAAATGCAAACCAAAATACACCAAGTATAGTGCGTTTGGCTGATTTAAGTGAAATGGAAATTCGTATGCAAATAGCTGAAGCTGATATTAATAAAATCAGTGTTGGAAAAAAGGTTAAATTTAGCATTTTAAATGAACCTGATAAAAAATACGAAGCAACTATTTCAAGTATAGATCCAGCAAATACTACCATAAGTGATGCAACAAGTAATACAAATTTAAACTCAAACTCAAGTACTAGCGCTAGTGCTGTGTATTATTATGCAAGGGTTTTTGTAAAAAATGATAATAATTTTTTACGTATAGGTATGAGTACAGAAAATGAAATTGCCATTAAAACAGAAAATAATACTTTAGTTATACCAACTTTAGCTATAAAAAGCGATGTAAGTGGTTATTATGTAGAAATTTTAAAAGCCAATAATATAAGTGTGAAAACACCTGTTAAATTAGGTATTAAAGATAGTTTAAATACTCAAATTTTAGATGGTATTAATGAGGGTGATTTAGTTATCATAGGTAAAAATAAAAAATGATATGCTTAGAAAATATACAAAAAAAGATTAATAATACAACTATTTTAGAAAATATTAATCTTTATATTCAAAAAGGAGAATTTGTAGCCATTATAGGACAATCAGGTAGTGGTAAAACCTCTCTTTTAAATATTATAGGCACACTTGATGAGCCAAGTAGTGGAAAATATTTTTTAGATGCATATGAAGTAACTAATTTAAGTAAAGATGAAAAGGCAAGGATTAGACGCGAAAAAATTGGTTTTATTTTTCAAAGATATAATTTACTTAGTCTTTTAAATGCTAAAGATAATGTAGCCTTACCTGCTGTTTATGCAGGTAAAAACAAACATGAAAGATCGCAAAAGGCTAAAGAATTACTTTCTTTTTTAGAGCTTTATCATAAAGAATTATCAAAGCCAAATGAACTAAGTGGTGGGCAACAGCAAAGAGTTTCCATAGCAAGAGCTTTGATGAATGGTGGTGAGCTTATTTTAGCAGATGAGCCAACGGGTGCACTTGATTCTAAAAGCGGTAAGATAGTTTTAGAAATTTTAAATAAACTAAATGAACAAGGACACACTGTAGTTTTAGTCACTCATGATAGAGAAATAGCTGCTAGAGCAAAAAGAGTTATCGAAATTAAAGATGGTAAGATTATAAGTGATAATGGTGCAAAAAAAGCAGACGAAATAAAAGCTAAGTTAATGCCAAAAGAGAAAAAAAGTTTTGGTTTGCTTAAAAATCAGCTTTTTGAAAGTTTGAAAATGTCCGTAGCTTCCATTGTAGCACACAAGCTGCGTTCTTTGCTTACCATGCTTGGTATTATCATAGGTATAGCTTCAGTAGTTTGCGTGGTTGCTTTAGGACTTGGAGCTCAACAAAATATACTTGCTTCTATTAGCTCCATTGGAACTAATACCATAGAAGTTGTTTCAGGGCGTGGCTTGGGGGATATTCGATCAGGTAGAACAAGGCTTAATTTAAGTGATTTAAAAACCTTAAGTTCTTTGCCTTATTTAGAAGCAGTAGAAGCAGATGTAGGTAAAGTAGGGGTTGTAACTTATAAGAATAATTCTTTACAAGCTAGAATTTATGGAGTAGGACCAAATCATCTAAGACTTAGAGGTTTTGTGATGGTAGATGGTAGATTTATTAATAATGAAGATATAAAAGATAATACTAATATTTGCATTATAGATGAAAATGCTTTGAGAATTTTATTTGATAACATTAGTGCTAAGGATGTTTTAGGTAAAAGTGTGATTTTTAACAAGCAACCTTTAACCATAGTTGGTGTTTTAAAAAAAGAAAGAGACAATAAAGGCTTTAGGGCTGATGAAAATACTATTAAAATTTATACTCCTTATTCTACTTTGATGAATAAAATCACAGGAGATAAGCAAATAAGAGCTATAGTAACTAAGGTAAAAGATGAGGTAAATCCTGCTTTAGCTGAAGAGGCTATGGTAAAAATTTTAGAAATTAAACGCGGAAAAAAAGATTTTTTCACTATAAATTCTGACGCGATTAAAAATGCTATTGAGGAAAATACTGCTACTTTAACTTTACTTATTTCCTCTATTGCAGTGGTATCTTTGATAGTAGGCGGTATTGGTGTGATGAATATCATGCTTGTTTCAGTAAGTGAGCGTACAAGGGAAATTGGAGTTAGAATGGCTATTGGGGCTAGAAAAGAAGATATTTTAATGCAGTTTTTAATAGAAGCTGTATTGATTTGTTCTTTAGGGGCTATTTTTGGAGTAATGCTTTCTTTTATCATTATTGAAGTATTTAATTCTTTAAATTTTGGTTTTACAATGATACTTTCGTTAAATTCAGTATTTTTAGGGCTTTTAAGTTCAGTTTTAATCGGAGTGGTTTTTGGATTTTTCCCAGCAAAAAATGCAGCAAATTTAAATCCTATTAGTGCTTTATCAAAGGAATGAGATGAGAATATTTTTATTATTTTTTATAGCCTTTTTTTTAAATGCTTGCGTAGGAGTAAAATTAGAGCAAGTATTTCAAGAGCAAATAAAAAAAGAATATTTTGAAGATTTTAACGCAAGTAAGGCTTGGTGGGAAAAATATAATAATCAAGATTTAAATAATATCTTAAAAGCTATTATTGATAATAACAAAGATTTAAATGTAGCAAGAGTTAATTTTTTAAGCACTTTAGCTAGATATAAGCTTTTAAATTTAGATCTTTATCCTACTTTGAGTGGAAATTTAGGTGCAAATATAAGAAAAAATTTAAACAATGGCACAAAAATGCATAGTTTTTCAAATGGCATTATATTAAATTATGAGCTTGATATATATGGAAAAATTTCAGATCAAGTTGCTAGTTCTGAATTTTTAGCAAAAGCAAGTGAGTATGAGTTACGCTCTTTAGAGCTTGATACGATTAATTTAGCGATTAATAGTATTTTTGAATTGATTTATTTTAATGATGTAGATCGCTTACTAAATAATCATTTAAAAAATCTTGAGCAAATGCTAGAAATTTATACTACTAAATTTGATTATGGCAAGGTTGAGTATATTGATCTTTTAAATATCAAAAAGTCTTTATTAAATACTAAACAAAACATCATTACAAATTTGCAAAATAAAGACTTAACACTTAAAAATATAAAAGATTTGCTAGGTAAAGATGATGAGTTTTTGATTAATAAAATGCTAAATTATACTCTTGAAGATTTTTCATTGCAAAAAATTAATTTTGATATAGAGTTAAAAATGCTTGCTTATAGACCACAAGTTCAAGCAAAGCTAAATCAACTTATGGCTTCTTATAAAGATTATACAAGTGTGCAAAAAAGTATTTTGCCTAGTATAAAAATATTGGGAAATTTAGATGGAAGTGATAAAAATATTGATGAGAGTTTTAAATTTTTAATCTTAGGTGGAAATGTTGTTATTGACTTACCATTTTTGGACTTTTATAGAGTAAGACAAAATGTAAAAATTTCTGAATTTGCATATCAAGCACGTTTATATGAGTATAAAGATGTATTGCAAAGAGCTATTCATGAGTTTAAACTTTGTTATGAAAATGATAAATACTATAATGATTTGTTAAATTTAGTAAAAGACATTAATACTAATCAAGCAAAAATTACACAATTATATTTTGAAAAATATGAATTAGGGCGTAATGAGCTAAAAGATTATCTTGATGCAGATGCTTTGCTTATTAATTCACTTCAAGAGCTTAATAGAGCAAAACTATCTTTGCTTAAAAATATTAATTTGTATCATAATATAGTCTTGATTTCAGAGTAAAATAGACTTAAAAATGTTTCATTTTGTAATATTTAAGTAAAGAGTGGTATTTAATTGCGTTGTTTTAAAGTCATTTAGAATACAATTGAGAAATAAATCAAACAAAGGAGAGGTATGAAATTTGATTTTTATGCAACGCTAGTTACTATGGTTATAGTATTGCTTCTAGGCGTTTTTGTCATTAAAAGGGTAAAATTTCTTCGTGATTATAATATCCCTGAACCAGTTGTTGGTGGTGGAATAGCTGCGATTATTCTTTTAATCTTACATAGTTCTTTTTCATTAAATATTAAATTTGATGAATCTATGAAAGATCCACTAATGCTTGCATTTTTCTCAAGTATTGGTTTGTTGGCTGATTTTGCTTCACTTAAAAAAGGTGGTAAAAAGTTAGCAATTTTTTTAGTAGTAGTTGTAGGTTTACTTTTTGCACAAAATATAGTTGGTATAGGTGTGGCAAGTGCTATGGGACAAAATCCACTTATGGGGCTTATAGCAGGTTCTGTTACAATGAGTGGTGGTCATGGTACAGGTGCAGCTTGGGCAGCTGAATTTATCAAAGAACCTTATTTATATTCTAGTGCAACTACTGTTGCTATTGCTTGTGCAACTTTTGGACTTATTTCAGGTGGTATTATAGGTGGTCCTGTTGCAAGATATTTAGTCAATAAATATAAACTAGTGGTTCCAAAACAAAATGATGATAAAGATGCGATTTTAAATTTCCAATCTCCAGAAAAAGAAAGATTAATCACTCCATCTTCTTTTATAGAGTCTTTAGCATTAATTGCTTTATGTTTATTAATAGGTAATGCTTTATCTACTTATATTAAAACAAATACAGGTTTTACTTTGCCAACTTTCGTGTATTGTCTTTTTGTAGGTGTTGTTTTAAGAAATGTTTTATCAGCTACAAAAATTCACCATGTGTTTGATAGAGAAGTTTCAGTTTTAGGTAATGTAAGCTTATCTTTATTTCTAGCTTTAGCGTTAATGACTATTAACCTTTGGGATCTAGTAACCCTTGCACTGCCGATGTTGGTAATTTTAATAGTGCAAGTTGCTATGATGGCTGCTTTTGCTATATTTGTAACCTTTAGAGTATGTGGAAAAGACTATGATGCAGCGGTTTTAGCAGCAGGTCATTGTGGTTTTGGTTTAGGTGCTACTCCAACAGCTATGGTAAATATGCAAACTGTAACAAATCACTATGGTATGAGCCATATGGCATTTATTATTGTACCTTTAGTAGGCGCATTTTTCATAGATATAGTAAATGCCTTAGTGATTAATGCTTTCTTGTATCTACCATTCTTTCATTAAAATCATCTAGCACTAAATTGGTGCTAGATTAAATTTTTTTATCTTTACTCTTACATAAATGATTTAAAAAACACTCTTTACATAAAGGATTTTTAGCCTTGCATGTATAGCGTCCAAAAAGCACCATAGCTTGATGAAGATAGTTTAGATTATCTTTAAAAATTTTAGTTAAGTCTTTTTCTGTTTCTTCAGGAGTTTTAGCTTTGCTAAGATTAAGTCTGTGAGAAACTCTATATACATGGGTATCTACAGCCATACAATTAGCCCCACACCATTCTATCATCACCACATGTGCAGTTTTTTGTCCTACTCCTGCTAGAGTTTTTAAATCTTGCTCGTCCATTGGAATTTCACCATTAAATTGCTCGCAAACTGCTTGAGCCATTTTGATTAAATTTTGTGCTTTATTATTATAAAATGAGCAAGAATTAATCAAAAGCTTTAAAGATGATAAATTTGCTTTAGCTAAATCTTGCACGCTAGGGTAAGCTTTAAATAAAGCCGGCGTGATGAGATTAACCCTTTTGTCAGTACATTGTGCTGAAAGCATAACACAAACTATAAGCTCGTAAGCATTGCTAAAAACTAATTCTGTTTTTGCTTGTCCAAAATGCTCTAAAAATAATTTTTTAATTTCTAAATTTCTTTTCATAAACTTATTGTATGTTAATCGGCTTTAAATAAAGTTTAGATATAATAAAGTCAACAAAACTATTTCAAAGGAAAAACAATGAAAAAAATTTCTTTAGTTGCTGCGGCTTTATTAACAGGTTTAAGTTTAAATGCTGCGGTGGTTGCAACCCTTGATGGAAACAATATTAGTGATACAGAGGTAAATGAGTTTTTTGCTCCTATGTTAAGAGGTGCTAAAATCACTGATTTGCCGGCTGAACAAAAAAAAGCAATTATTGATCAATATATCATTCAACAACTTGTATTAAAAGATGCTAAAGCTCAAAAAATAGAAAATGATCCTTCATATAAAGAAGAATTAGAGCGTGCTAAAGAAGCTATTTTGGTAAATATCTATCAAAAGAAAATTTTTGATTCAATTAAAAACAATGATGCTAAAGCTAAAAAATTCTATGAAGCAAATAAAGATAAATTTACTAAACCAGCTCAAGTAAAAGCTAAACATATTTTAGTAACTAGTGAAAAAGAAGCTAAAGATATTATTGCTGAGCTTAGTAAATTAAGTGGAAAAGCTTTAAATGATAAATTTGCTCAACTTGCAAAAGAAAAATCAATTGATAAAGGCTCTTCAGCTCAAGGTGGTGATCTTGGTTGGTTTGCTGAATCAACTATGGTAAAACCATTTGCTGATGCAGCTTTTTCTATGAAAAAAGGTACTATTTCTAAAACACCTGTAAAGAGTGATTTTGGATATCATATTATCCTAAAAGAAGATGCTAGAGCAAAAAGTACTATGAGCTATAATGAAGTAAAAGCAGGTATTGAAAGCAATATCAAAATGGAAGAATTTAAAGAACTTATGAATAAAAAAGCTCAAGAACTTCTTCAAAAAGCAAAAGTGGAATACAAATAATGGGTGTACTAGATCTTGTTAAGCCAGGTGTTTTAAGTGGTGATGATCTAAATATCGTATATAATCATGCAAAAAAAGAAGGATTTGCCATCCCTGCGGTAAATGTCGTGGGGACAAATTCTATTAATGCGGTTTTAGAAAGTGCTAAAAAAGTTAATTCACCTGTGATTATTCAATTTTCAAATGGTGGAGCTAAATTTGTAGCAGGAAAAGCTTGTCCAAAAGCTGATGTGCTTGGTGCTATAAGTGGTGCAAGACATGTACATTTAATGGCAAAAGCTTATGGAGTTCCAGTAATTTTACACACAGATCATGCTGCTAGAAAATTACTTCCTTGGATTGATGCTTTGATTGAAGCAAATATTGAGTTTAAAAAAGAAGCAGGTAAGCCTTTGTTTAGCTCTCATATGATTGATTTAAGTGAAGAGGATTTAGAAAGTAATCTAGGCACTTGTGAGAATTATTTAAAACAAATGTCTGAGCTTGGAATTTCTTTAGAGCTTGAGCTAGGATGTACGGGTGGTGAAGAAGATGGAGTGGATAATACTAATATTGATAATGCAAAATTATACACTCAGCCTGAAGATGTAGCATTAGCTTATGAGAGACTTTCTAAAATTAGTGATAGATTTTCAATTGCAGCTAGTTTTGGTAATGTACATGGAGTATATAAACCAGGAAATGTGATTTTAAGACCTGAAATTCTTAAAAACTCTCAAAATTATGTAAAAGAAAAATTCAATCTTGGTGAAGATAAACCAATCAATTTTGTTTTCCATGGTGGCAGTGGTAGCGATATAGAGGATATCAAAGCAGCACTTAGCTATGGTGTAATTAAGATGAATATTGATACAGATACACAATGGGCTTTTTGGGATGGTGTTAGAGAGTATGAGCTTAAAAATAAAGCTTATTTGCAAGGCCAAATTGGTAATCCAGATGGAGAAGATAAGCCAAATAAAAAATATTATGATCCAAGAGTATGGCTTAGAGCGGGCGAAGAGAGTATGATCAAACGCTTAGAGTGCGCTTTTAGCGATTTAAATTGTATCGATAGAAACTAAGAGTTTTATAACTCTTAGTTGATTTTCCTGTGAAGATTTTAAATTTTTAGAGTAAAATTAACAAAGGTTTATAAAATGGAAGTTAAAACAACTGATGATTTTTCTGATCTTGTATTACCTGAAGGAAAAGGTAGTACAGGGATTGTTGCTTATTTAAAGATTATTTTTATCCCTGCTATATTGTATATTTTAGTGCTTTTAGGATATTTTGGAAAAATTGATTTTAAAGTAGAATTACATAGTGTTGTAATGATAGGGATTATCTTTTTGGTGGCTTTGATCTTTGCTAGACACAGTGCTGATTATGCTTCAAGTATTTTTGAGCAACAAAAAGATGAATTTAAGCTTATATTAAAACGCTATATTATGAAGCATTTTTTAGTTATAGGTAAAGAAACAAAGTCAAATGCTAGTTTTGATGATTTTGCTTATGCTTATGTAAAAGATTTGAGAAATGAAAATTTTGCTTCTGTGGGTGCAGCTATTTTTCCTATGCTTGGTATTTTAGGAACTTTTATAAGTATAGCCATGTCTATGCCAAATTTTAATTCAAGCGACACAGCAGGTTTAGAACAAGAAATTTCAGTTTTATTAAATGGAGTAGGAACAGCCTTTTATGTATCAATTTATGGAATTTTCTTAGCACTTTGGTGGATATTTTTTGAAAAATACGGCAGTAGTAAGTTCCAAAAACTTCTAAATCGTCAAAAAAATGCAACAAGCGATTTTTTCTGGTCTAAAGAAGAAATTGATAGAAAATATCTTCAAGAAAGTTTGCAACATTTTGAAAAAATAGGCACGATTTTTGAGCATGTGAGTAATGAGGAATTTTTTAAAGAATTAGATAATACAATAGATAGAAAGTTCAAAGTTTTTCAAGAGCTTGTAAATGCTGAGGAAAAAGCTGTAAGATTAAGCAGTGAGCATGTAAAACAAACTATGAGCGATTTATCTAAAACCCAAAGAGAGCAAAAAGATATAGTTAAAACTTATAGTGAGATTGCAAATGCGGTAAATATGCTAAATTCAAACATAAAAGATTTAACTTTAAGAATTTCAGAGCAATACAATAGACTTTTGGATGTGAGCTCAGATAAGATTGTGCATTTAGATAAAAGCGTGAGTGCTTTAGATGAAAAGGTGAATAATTTTTCAAATAATATTGAAAAATATCAAAATCTTATGCTCGATAATCAAACTAAGCTTTTTGAAGGCTTTAGGGCAAGTATTATAGAGGGTATGCATACTTTTAAAGAAGCTTATGAAGATGAAAAAAATATTGATGAAAAAATTTCACTAATGCAAGAATTTAAAGAAGAAAGCAAAGAATTAGATGAGCAAATCACACAAGTTATTGCAAAGCTTGAAAATCAAAAAGAAGATGAAAAAATAGATGATAAAAAATAATTCTAACAATGAAGAAAATAATTTTTGGATAGCTTATGCAGATTTAATGGCGGGCTTGCTTTTTATATTTATTTTGCTTATTGGAGCTATAGTTGTTAAGTATGTTTTAACTCAAAGTGATTTGCAAATCATAAAAGAAAATCTACAAAAACAAGAAGAGCGTTTAAGAGAAAACAAAGAGGAATTAAACCAAAAAGAAGATATTTTAAAAAATCTTAGTCAAAAACTAAATAATACTTCAAGTACGCTTGATGATGTTAATAAGCAAAAACAGGCTTTAGAGGCTAATATTACTAAACTTAATCAAGATTTAAATTCTAGTTTAGATGAAAAAGATCAACAAATTTTTGCTTTGCTTGAGAGATTAAACAAAAAAGATGAAAAAATCAAAGAATTAGAGCGTAATTTTGATGAGGCAAAAAGTAAAATCAAAGAACTAGGTTTAATCAAAGAAAATACCATCAAAAATCTTCAAGCAAAATTTGATACTAATATTACTCTAGATTCTAATACAGGGGCGATAGTGTTGCCTTCTGAAGTGCTTTTTGATACAAATTCTTTTACTTTAAAAGCGCATGTAAAAGAGAATTTGAAAGCGATTTTAACACAGTATTTTGACAATATTTTAAAAGATGAAAATATCTTAAATAGTATAGAAAATATAGTTATAGAAGGGCATACGGATAGTGCAGGTTCTTATATATATAATCTTGATTTATCACAAAAAAGAGCTTATGCTGTGATGAGTTTTATACATTCATTTTACAAAGATCCAAGATTGCAAAAGCTTTTAATGGCAAGTGGTAGGTCTTATTCTGATGTGATTATGAAAGATGGTAAAGAAGACAAAGAAGCAAGTCGCAGAATAGAGATTAAGTTTAATATCAATACAAATAATGCCTTAGAAAAGGTTGAAAAATACCTTGAAAGCAAGTAGAATTGATGTTTTAAAATACAAAGATTTTGAATTTTTACTCAAAAGAGATGATTTACTAGGTTATATCAATGGAAATAAGGCTAGAAAACTAGCCTTTTTTGAAAAAAACAAACATTTATTTAAAAAAGGACAAAGATTTATTTCTTTTGGTTCTTCTCAAAGTAATGCTTTAGTTGCTTTAGCTAAGTTTTGTTATGAAAATGATTTTTCACTTATTTTTGTTTGTGAAAAAATAAGCTCTTTTTTAAAAGAAAATCCCCATGGAAATTTAGAATTTGCATTAAAACATAATGTTGAGTTGATAGAAAATACAAATTATCCTACAAGAAGATTGCAAGCTTTAGCTTTAAAAAAAGATAATGATATTTTTATAGAAGAGGGTGTGGCTATAAAAGAAGCTGAATTTGGATACCAACAACTAGCCTTAGAGTTTAGTAAGCAGTTGGGTGAAAATGTAAGTATTTTTTTACCCTCAGGCACAGGAACTTCTGCGGCTTTTTTGGCTAAACATAGTAAATTTAAAGTTTTTACATGTGCTTGTGTGGGAGATAGTGCGTATTTAAAAGGGCAAATTTTAAGCTTAGAACCAAATTATGATTTTAATAATTTAACCATATTAAACCCACCTAAAAAATATCATTTTGCTAAGCCTTATTTGGAATTTTATGAGCTTTATCAAGATTTAAAAAAAGAATGTGGGGTGGAGTTTGATCTGCTTTATGATATGGTGGGTTTTAAAACTTTATTAGCTCATAAAGAGCAACTTGGTGGAAAAATCTTATATATCCATCAAGGAGGCCTTGAAGGAAATATAAGCATGTTAAAGCGTTATGAATATAAACTAAAAAATGCCAAAATAAAAAATCACTAAGATAATCAAAGGTATAATAAATTTAACATAATAATACCATAGTTTAAAAATACTTCCTTTTAGGGTATTTTGATTAGAAAGTTCATAAATAGCATCTTTTTTAAGCACCCAACCTACATATAGACAACAAAAGAATGCGGTTAAAACAAAGAATATATTTCCACTAATAAAATCAAAGCTATCAAAAATATTTTTTTCTTTGATGATAGTAATATCTTTTAAAGGACCATAAGTAAGTATACATGGTAAATTTCCCAAGACAAAAATACTTCCAAGTGTTAGATTGATAGCGGTATTTTTAGCTAGTTTAAATTTTTCTTCTAAAACACTGATGATTACTTGATAAATTGGTAAGCTTGTGGTAAGTGCAGCGATGATTAAAAGCAAAAAGAAAAACACGCAAATTATACTTCCAAAAGGTATATGTGAAAATGCAACAGGTAGGGTTTTAAAAACCAAAGATGGCCCACTATCAGGGGTTAAACCTACGCTAAATAAAGCAGGGAAAATCATAAAACCAGCAAGTACTGCTATGAGGGTATTTAAAATTCCTGTATAAACAGAAGTTTTGATTAAATTCTCATTTTTTTTAAGGTGAGATGATAAGGTTATCATTACCCCAAAGCCTAAAGATAGGGCAAAAAATACTTGTCCTAAAACATCTATAAATAATTTAGGAGTGATTTTGGAAAGATCAGGAGTAAGGTAAAATTTCACACCCTCGCTTGCTCCTTCAAGTGTTAAATTGCGTGCAACAACAACCAAAAGGCAGATAAATAAAAATGGCATAAGGTATTTTACTGACTTTTCTATGCCATCAATCACACCTTTTTTTAAGATAATCCAATTAATTATCACAAATATAGTAGTAAAAATTCCTATTAATAAAGGATTATTTTCTATGGTTGAGTTATAAAATTCGCTTGTATATTGAGCATTAATGGGACTTGAAAGATTAAAATCGCCTATGATAATTTTAAAAATATAAGCTAAAACCCATCCGCCTATTACCATATAATAAGCCATGATTCCAAAACTTCCCAAAAGTCCCATGTAGCCAACACCTTGCCAAGAATTAGATATTTTAACTCCATCACTTGTTTTTCCGCCAAAAGCATCAACTGAATTTAGCATTCTGCGTCTTCCTATGACATTTTCGACCAAAATCACAGGAATTCCTATAAAAATCATAGCTATACAAAAGGCCAAAACATAAGCACCGCCTCCATTTTCACCTACTAAATATGGAAAACGCCAAGTGGCTCCAAAACCAATAGTCGCTCCTGCTACTGTAAGGATATAAGTTAGCGTATTGCTCCAAGTTTGTCTTTGCATGCTTTTTCCTTGCTAAATTTAAATAAAAAATATTTTAAGATAAAAAATAATACCATTATGCCAAATTTTTATTTATTTTTTTATCAAATTAAAGGAAAATCCATGCAAAAAAAGAAAATTTTGTTTTTAGGTGCAGGATATGCTACTTTATCGGCTATAAAAGCCTTACCTGATGAGTTTTTTGAAAAAGCACAAGTGAGTTTGATTAATAACAATTCTTATCATTATCATACTATTTTACTACACAAAGTAGCTTCCAATGAAGATATTTATAGTTCAAAATATGATCTTTTGCCTTTATTAAATCCAAAAATCAACTTTATCCAAGATGAAGTTTTAAAAATTTCTAAAGACAAAGTTTTTACTAAAAATAATGAATTTGACTTTGATATTTTAGTATGTGGACTTGGTTTTGCTAAAGAAACTTTTGGCATTAAAGGTATGCAAGAATATGCTTTGAGTATAGACAATTATGAAAATGCTTTAAAAATTAATGAAATAATATATGAGAAAATAAAAAATTACAAAACCACCCAAAATGAAGATGATTTAAAAATCACAGTTTGTGGCGGGGGCTTAAGCGGGGTTGAATTTGTAGCTTCTTTAGCTAAAGAGCTTAAATTCTTTTGCCAAAAAGAGCAAATTGCTTATGAAAAATTAGAACTTTCTATTATTGAAGCTATGGATCAAATTTTACCTATGTTTGATAAAAGTTTGGCTTTAAAAGCAAGGCAAAGGCTAGAAGCACTTGGTGTGAAAGTATATGAAAAATCTAAAATAACAGAATGTGAAAAAAATGGTATAAGACTTGATGGAGGAGAATTTGTTAAAGCTAATACTATTATTTGGACTGCAGGGGTTAGAGGCAGTAGCGTTATAGAAAATAGCTCAGATTTTTCAAGCACAAGATCGCGTGTAGAAGTAGATGCTTTCATGCATCCATTAAATGTTGAAAATGCGTCAAGATACTTTTTTATAGGTGATAATAGTTTATTTAAAAATCCTAAAACCAATACCCCTTATCCTCCAACAGCCCAGCTTGCATTAAGAGAAGGAGCTTATGTAGCTAAAGCTTTAATGGCTATGATTGATGAGAAAGAATTTAAGCAAGAATTTTCTTTTGTGAGTGGAAATACCGTTTGTTCAATCGGAAAGGATTATGCAGTTGGAACGGTTTTACATAAACCAATTAGTGGTCTTTTGGCAATAAAACTTAAAATTTTTATAGAAAAACTATGGCAATATCAGCTTATAGGGATAAAAGGATTTTTTAAATAAACATATAAGAATTATCATAAGTATGATTTAATCTAGCCTGAATGCTTTCTTTCCATCCTTTTGCTAGGGTGGAAATTTTTTCTAATTTTTCTAAAGAATTTGAATTTTTAAGAGGATTAAAAAATAATTGATTTAATTCCATAATACTTAAATTAGTTTCATCTTTTTGTAAGATTTTGATTTTGTCATTTTTGTTTATTATACCTTCTTTTAAGACTCTATAATACCATCCAGTTCTCCCGCTTCTGAAAATTTCTTGAGTGAAATTTAAGTGATTGTGTATGCTAGAAATTTTAAAACAAGGTTTGCGCGGTTGACTTACTTGTAAAATACAAGTTCCTATTTCATGTATATCTCCGCAACAAACATTATTTTCATTTAAACCATCAATACTTAAATTCTCTCCCATTTCTCCAAAATTTAAGTATTGATTTAAATAATTACTCCATAAAGTATAGTTTTGCACACTATTTGCAAAAACAACTTTTTCTAAATTTCCATGATGGATTTTATCAGCTATTTCATTATCACGAATACAATCTATATAAATCTGCAAAGAATTTAAATAAACATCCTTGATAAATGCTGAATGAAATCCATTATAGTTTTTGATTTTACCAATTTGTAAAGATTTAATAGAGCTCATTAAGGAACTTTACTTAAAAACTCATTTGCATCTACATAGCCTATAATGCGTCCTTTTTCTTCGCCTTTGTTAAAAAATATCATCACAGGAGGCCCAAAAACTCCAAATTCTTTCATAAGAGCTAAATCTTCTTGGCTATTATGTGTTACATCTGCTTTTAAAAGTGTGTAATTAGCAAGCAAATTTTGTACTTTCGTATCTGTAAAAGTATATTCTTCTAAAAGTTTGCAGTTTTCACACCAAGCGGCTGTAAATTCAAGCATGACTGGTTTGGTAGAATTTTGTAATTCTTGCTTAAGCTCTTTTAAGTTTTTAATGGTTTTAAAACTTAAACTAGAGCTATTTTCTTTTGAAGCAAGATTAAACTCAAGAGGTTTTAGTAAGCTTTTTGAACCCATTGAACCACCTAAAATCAGACTTAAACTATAAGCTAAAACCAAAATCATACTTGCTTTTTTAAATTTATCAAAATTAGTTTTTGCTTCATCAAATAAACCCATAAAGCTAGCAAAAAACACCCCTATAACCCCATAAAGCATTAAAATGATATTTGCACTAAGTATTCTTTCTAGCATCCAAACTGCCATGATGAGCATGATAAAACCAAAGAAAATCTTTATCTTAAGCATCCAAACTCCACTTTTTAAAAAACTTCCTCCAAGTCCTATTAAAAGTAAAGGTATGCCCATACCAAAACTCATCACAAATAAAGAAAGCCCTCCTAAAAATACATCACCACTATTAGTAATATAAAGCAAAGCCCCTGCTAAAGGTGCAGCCACACAAGGTCCTACAATAAGAGCCGATAAAAAGCCCATAATAGCTATACCAAAAACTCCGTTTTTGCCTTCTATTTTTTTATTGATAAAATTTTGAAATTTAAGTGGCAGTTGTAATTCATAAAGACCAAACATAGAAAGTGAGAGCAGTACAAAAATACCCGCAAAAGTAATAATAATCCAAGGTTGTTGTAATAAACCTTGCACATTAGCTCCTGCAAGGCCTACTAAAGCACCTGCTATAGCATAAGCTAAAGACATAAAAAAGACATAGATAAAAGATAAATAAAAGCTATGTTTTTTAGATGGTTTGTCTTTGAGTTTCATTGCGATTAATGAAGAAAGAATAGGTATCATTGGTAAAATACAAGGAGTAAGTGCTAATAATAAGCCATAACCAAAAAAAGTTAAAAGTGTGATAAATATATTTTGCGTGCTTAAATCATTAGCAATTTGCTCATCTTCATTTTGCTTTTTAAATTGATCTTTAGCGGATTTTATAGTATAAATTTCATTTTGTTTATTAAGTTCATAATTTACATATACAGGACGATAACATAAACCATCTTCTGAGCAACCCTGATAAGCTAGGGAAAGTTTTGCTTTGTTGTTTTTAATAAAATCATCTAATAATAATTGAGGTATGAAAAGTTCAAGTTGGCTAAAAATTACTTCTTTGTTTTCTCTAGTTTGAGTTTGTGGGAAATTTAATAAAGAAGTAATGTCGTTAGAGTCTAATTCTACTTTGATTTGATCTTTGTAAAGATAAATTCTATCTGCGAGATTGATTTTAAAAAAAATTCCTTGATTGTTGCTGTGAGTATTGAGTTTAAAAGCTTCATTGAGTGATAATACTCCATTATTAGCAAAAGCTAAATTCAAAAAAATAAAAAATACCGCTAAAAAACGCATTTTTCTCCTTGAAACTAAAAATTAAATTTATTTTATTTTACTTATTTGTGGTAAATTTAAGTTAATAATTATCCTAAATTAAGGAGCCTGTTATGGACAAGGACAAATTTACTCTCATTAAGGTAAAAAAATCAACGCTTGAGTATGAAAGCGAGCTTAAAAGATTGCAAATTGAGCTTTTGAAATTTCAAAATCATGTTAAAGATAAGGGTTTAAAGGTTTTGATTTTAATCGAAGGACGCGATGCGGCAGGAAAGGGTGGTGCTATTAAAAGATTAATTGAGCATTTAAACCCTAGAGGTTGTCGTGTGGTAGCGCTTGAAAAACCAAGTGATGTAGAGAAAACTCAGTGGTATTTTCAACGTTATGTAACACATTTACCTGCAGCAGGAGAGATAGTGATTTTTGATCGATCATGGTATAATAGAGCAGGTGTTGAACCTGTGATGGGCTTTTGTACTCCAAATGAGCATAAAAAATTCTTGCGCGAGGTGGCTTCTTTTGAAGAGATGTTGCTTGATAGTGGAATTTTATTTTTTAAATTTTATTTTTCAGTTTCCAAACAAGAACAAAAAAGACGTTTTGAACAAAGAAGAACAGATCCGCTAAAACAATATAAACTATCTCCAGTCGATGAAAAATCCCAAGAATTGTGGGATAAATACACTCTAGCAAAATATTCTATGCTTTTAGCTTCTAATACACCAAAATGTCCTTGGGTGATTATTAATTCAGATAGTAAAAAGAAAGCAAGGATTAATTTATTTAAGTATTTACTTAGTGTTTTGGAATATCCAAATAAAATTAAAAATAAGTATTTTAAATACGATAAAAAATTAGTGCGTAGTGGTGAAGAAGAAATTCGCAAAATGGAGCTTAGCTTAAATGATGAAAAACTTAAAAAATTTGATAAAAAATAAGGGATAGAATTGAGTCATCTTTTTATAGTACGTAGTAAATTTAATGAACATAAAAAAATTAATCTAAAAGTATTTTTATTCAATGCTTTTTTGTTGGTTTTTTTATTGTTTTTATTTTTTTATTTGTCTTTTTTAAGCGCTAGTTATAATTTTGATTTTGGGGCAATTTATGAATATAAAGATAAAATGATACAAGGCTTTTTTACGAGTTTTTTTATTAGTGTTTTATCTTTGATTGTAGGTATGATTTTTGCTTTGATTTTATGCTATATGAGTCTTTGTAAAATCGTGCTTTTTAATATGTTTGCAAGAGTTTTTATAGAGCTTATTAGAGGCACACCTTTGCTAGTGCAAATTTTATTGATTTATTATATTTTTGCAGATAATTTGGGGCTTGATAATCGCTATGTTTGTGGAGTTTTGATTTTAGCTTTATTTGCTAGTGCTTATATTTGTGAAATATTTAGAGCAGGGATTTTAAGTGTTGATAAAATGCAATACGAAAGTGCTAAGGCTTTGGGTTTGAGTGAGTTTGAAATTTATAAAAGTGTGATTTTTCCTCAAGCTTTAAAAAATATCTTAGCGCCACTAAGTGGACAACTTAGTAATTTGATCAAAGATAGCTCTCTTTTAAGCGTTATAGCTATTTCAGAATTAACGCAAAATGCTCAAGAAATCAATGCTTTCACTTTTTCAACTTTAGAAATTTATATTCCTTTAGCACTTTGTTATTTGATTTTAACTTTACCTATTTCTATGTTTTCAAGAAAGCTTGAAAAGAGTTTTTCTTAAAAGAAAAACTCAAGCTTTTGTTCTTTGAAAACTTCTTGCATATCTTTGAGATATTTTTGACTTAGTTTATCAAAAAAACCATTTTCTTTAGATTTTAAAATAAACTCATTGAGTTCTTCTTTTAATTTGGTATTGTTTTTATTTAAAGCTATGGCCCATTGTTCAGGTGTTTTTTCAAAAGGGGTAAAAATAGCTTTTGTTTGCTCAGGATGTTTTTTCCATGCTTTATAAATGCTCATTTGATCATAAATAAAAGCATCAGCTTTAGCTTGAATGACTTCTAAAATAGCTGCATTTTCTTTATCAAATACTAGGATTTTTGCGTTTTTAAGATTTTTTTGAGCATATAAATGTGCACTTGAACCTCTTTTTAAAGCAAGGATTTTTCCTTTTTGATTTAAATCTTCTATGGAATTAATATTTGATTTTTTAGCGCTTAATATCGCTAAATTTGCCTTAGCATAAGGCAAGGTAAAATCTATTATTTTTTTTCTTTGTTCACTTATACTCATAGAAGACATGATGAGATCTATTTTTTGAGTTCTTAAAGCAGGTATGAGTCCATCCCAAGCTATGTTTTGGATTTTTAAATCATAGTTTTTTTCCTTAGCAAAGGCTTGTAAAAACTCTACACTAATGCCACTTGGATTGCCTTTAGTATCACTCATTTCAAAAGGAGGGTAGGCTAGTTCCATACCTACGATTAATTCTTTTGCATGAAGTGTAAAAAATAATGCAAGTAGTAAAATAATTTTTTTCATTTTTTTCCTTAATTTAGTTTTTTTATAAAACAAATAATTTTATTGACTTCTTTGAAGCCACATTGCATATGAAAATTAAAACTATCAATATTTTGTAATTCGCAATCACTAGCAAATTCGCTAATTTTTTGATTTAAAATCCACTGTTCGCAATATGTTAGTAATTTTTTTGCATAATATTTTTTTCTGAAATTTTCTCTAATGTAAATTCCTTCTAGATATCCTACTGGAATACTAGAACTACCTTCTACATAATCATACCTTATACTAACATATGCTAAGCCTATACACAATTGCTGTATTTTAAGTAAAAATACAGCATATTTTTGATCTTTTAATATATTTTCAAATTCATGCTTTAATTTTACAATGGGTTTGTTAAATAATAAACTTGCTAATATTAATACATCTTCTAAATCATTAATGTTTGCTTGGTAAATTTTAAAATGATCCAAATTTAGCTAAAGCCCTTTCATAATCTTCTTTTGTATCTATACCTATGCTTTGGCTTTGTATTTTTAACATTTTGATTTTTTTACCATTTTCTAAGGCTCTTAATTGTTCTAATTTTTCACATTCTTCTAAAGCTGAGTTTTTCAAAGTGCAAAATTCTTGTAAATTTTTAACCCTATATGCATAAATTCCAAGGTGGGCTTTAAAATTTTGTTTATAGTTTGCCCTTTCATAAGGAATTTTAGATCTTGAAAAATATAAAGCATAATCATTACTATCAGTAACTACTTTAACCAAATTTGGATCATCGCAAGCTTTTGCATCTATTTCTTTATAACAACTACTCATAAAACAAAGCTCATCTTCAAAAGCTTTTTGGCTAAATTCCTTAAAATTTTTAATATTTTGTGTTTCTATAAAAGGCTCATCAGCTTGGACATTAATGATTAACTCATTTTCATTTAGTTTTAAAATTTGACAAGCTTCGTTGATCCTATCAGTGCCACTTTCGTGATTTTTACTTGTTAAAACTGCTTTTACATTATGTTTTTGTGCTATTTTTAAAACCTCTTCATCATCAAGTGCCACGCATACTTCATCAACTTCTTGCATTTTTTTAGCTGTATAAATAAACATAGGTAAATTATCAATTTTACATAAAATTTTATTTTCAAAACGACTTGATTTTAATCTTGCTGGTATGATTATCATTGTTTTATCCATTCTATAATAGTTTGTTTTAGATTTTTGAGTTTGCAAACTTGATTTTGCTTTTGTGTGCTTGTAAATAAGCTTGCAATATTTGGATGAATTTCTTGCTTAAATTCTTTTGCAAGTTCTTGCATGCAAGCTTGTTCATCTTGGCATTCTTTGCTATAAATTGCTTGATACATACTTGGGGTAAATTTACTCCATTGTGCTGTGGAAGTGATAAGCGTAGTAGTGTTAGAATCAAGCATTTTAAAGCAAGTGCAAGTGTGAGGGTCTAAAAGTCCTAAGTGGCTGTATTGTTTGATATATTGCATACACTCATCATCATTGCAAAAATCAGCTTCAAAGTCTTCTTGCAAAAGCTCTAGCTCTTTTTGGCTAAGCTCATAATATTTTTCATTTTTTAAAGCTTGCATAAGTTCTTTGGTGCGCTCATCTTTAAATTTATCAAAAAGCAAGCGTTCTATATTTGATGATATAAGTATATCCATAGCAGGAGAAATAGTCTTTTGCAAGCTTTTATTTTTTAAATCATATTTGCCTGTATTAAAAAACTCACTTAAGATATTGTTTGAATTGGAAGCAATTTTAATTTTACCTATGTTTGCTCCCATTTTTTTAGCATAATAAGCTCCCAAAGCATCGCCAAAATTTCCACTTGGAACGATGATGTCTATAGTTTTGTCAATTTTTAAACTAGCATAGTAATGATATATGATTTGAAAAAGTATTCTTCCAAAATTAACTGAATTTGCAGCACTTAGACTTAACTTTTCTTCTTTTAAAGTATTTTTAAAATCCTCATCATTTAAAAGTGTTTTTAGAGCATTTTGTGCATCATCAAAATTACCTTCAATGGCTATGGATTTTAAATTGCTTGCATTTGAGTGTGTCATTTGTAAAGCTTGAGTTTTACTTGTGCCTTCATTTGGGTAAATACAAACTACTTTTATACCTTTTTTATTTTCAAAGCTTTTTAGTGTAGCAGGCCCTGTATCACCACTTGTAGCGCACATGATTAAAAAATCATCATCTTTTTTTAAGTATTCTAAAAGCACGCCAAAAGGTTGCAAAGCCATATCTTTAAAAGCTCTTGTTGGCCCATGGAATAATTCATTAATATAAAGCTTATCATTAATTTTTCTTAAATTAATAGGGCAAGTTTTATCGTCAAAACTCTCGTAAGTTTTCAAAGCTTTTTCAAAAACTTCAAGCTCTAAATCAAATTCAAATGCAGCGATGATTTTTAAGGCTAATTCTTTGTAGTTTAAATTTTTTAATGCTTTATTATCAAGCTTTGGTAGATTAAGTGGAGCGTATAAAGCATTATTAGGTGCACTAGGGCTAAGTAAGGCCTTTGAAAAGCTTATTTGGTGATTTTTATCTTGTGTTGAGTGTAGTAACATTTTCTTCCTTTTTGTTAAATTGATGAATATAATCTTGCAAAACTTGCTTAAAGCTATCTTTTAAAACAATATCAAGATGAATTAATTCTGTTTTAAAGCCAAAATCTTTTACCTTGACATAGTCTTTAAAGGTTAGCATTAAGGTATCACAATTGTGTTTTTTTAAAAGTTTTTCTAATTCTTCTTTTTGAAAAGTGTAATGATCAGCAAAAAAATAACAAGCCCTAGCTTTGATAAAATGTTCATATAACCTAAAAGGCTTTGCAATGGAGCTTATTAAAATGGCTTTTTGATTTTCTTTTACATGAGAATAACGCACAAAGTCTTCATTTTCTTTAGCTATAAAATCAGCCCTTTTGGCAAAAGATTTTGGCAAGCGATAAGCACCACTAGGTAGGGTAAAATCAAAAAAAGGCTCATCTTTACTTTGCAGTAAAATATTAAGCTTTTTAATGTGAAATTTAGAAAAAGCATCGTCTAAAAGTATGATCTTTGCTCCAAGCTCGATAGCTTTTTGTATACCTTTAACCCTATCTTCGCTTACTATCACTCCGCCAATATGCTTTGTAAGTGCATATTCCATAGCTTCATCGCCACTTTCTTTAATATCACACAAAATTTCATCTTTATGCTTAACGATGATTAAACCTTTACTTTGTCTTTTATAGCCTCTTAAGATGATAAAACAATTTTCAAACTCAGCTGCTATGGCTTTACAAATGGGAGTTTTTCCATTGCCTCCTAGGGTTAGATTACCTATGCTTATAATGGGTAAATTAAAATCAAGTTCTTTTTTAAATTTAGTATTTAAAATTGCTATAATCATATATAAAAAGCTAAAAGGCAAAAGCAAAAAGGCTAGAGTTTTTTGCAAAAAATTAGGTTTAAAAAAATACCGATCAAGCCAAGTCATATGTATTCTTTAATGTTGTTGGAAGTTTTCTTTTAAAAGCATTATTTTGCACACGCTCTAAGACTAAATTTTTTAAATTTTCATCAAATTTTTCCAAGCTTTGATTATTTTCTAAAGCTTTTAAAACTTCATCTAAAACTTCATATTTATAGCCAAGATCTTTTTCATCGCTTTGATTTGGCCAAAGATCAGCACTTGGAGCTTTTTGTATGAAATTTTCATGCACACCCATAAATTTAGCAAGCTCAAAAACTTCATTTTTATAAAGTGTAGCCAAAGGATTAAAAGCACAAGCTAAATCCCCATAAATAGTTCCATAACCAAGCATAAGTTCGCTTTTATTAGAAGTGCCTACCACTAAAGCATTATGTAAGGCTGAATAATCATAAAGCAAGCTCATACGCACTCTTGCAGCTAAATTTCCAAAGCGTAAAGGGGTTAAGTCTTGACAAATTTTTTCATAAGCACAAAGTACTTCATCAATATAAATGATCTTATGATGAATTTGCAAATCTTTACAAAGCATTAACGCATCATCTAAATTTTCTTTTTTAGAATGTTTTGTAGGCATTAAAAGCACAAAAAGTTTTTCACCCACTGCTTTTTTGCAAAGATGAGCTACTAAAGCTGAATCTATCCCACCGCTTAAACCTAAGATGAGATTTTTATCTCTTGCTTGTTCTTTTATAAAATTGATCAATAATTCTTGTAATTTTGTATAATTCATAAAAAATCTTTAAATATTAATTTTTTAAAATTATATTTGATTTAGTTAAAAGGAAGTTTATATGCGTATTTTAAAACAACCATGCGGAATGTATGAAACAAATTGTTATATTATAGATCATAATAACAAGCAAATCATCATCGATCCAGGAGAAAATGCTTATAAGTTTATCAAAGAAAATACAAGCAAACCTTTAGCTATTTTAAATACCCATGGTCATTATGATCATGTTTATGATAATGCTAAAGTTAAAATGGCTTATGAAATTCCACTTTTTATCCATAAAGATGATGCTTTTATGCTAAAAGATCCTTTTAATTATGGTTTTGAGCATTCAAGTGCTGATGTATTGATAGAAAATGAAAATGAATTTAGTATAGATGAGTTTAAGTTTAAATTTCATCATTTCCCAGGGCATACTCCAGGGTGTTGTATGATAGAACTTGTGGGTGAAGATGTGCTTTTTAGTGGAGATTTTTTATTTTACCGTAGTATTGGTAGATGGGACTTTCCTTACTCAGATGCAGCCAAGATGAAAGAGAGTTTATTAAAAGTTTTAGCTTATGAAAAAGATTTTAGATTGCTTCCAGGGCATGGAGAAGAAAGCACTTTAAAAGAAGAGCAAAGTGCAATTCCTGCTTGGTTAAGGTATTTTCACTAATGGATAAGGTTTTATATTTTTTAAGTTTTTTGCTGATTTTAAGTGCGGTTTTGAGTTTTTTTAAACCCAAAGAAGCAAAAAAGAAATTTTTTCACAAATGCCCATGTTTTAGAGCGGTGGAAAATGGTTTAATGAGTAGAATTTGCATTTATGCAGGAAGTTTTGGTTTTATGTATTCTGTGCTTTATATAGGATTTGGAGTGTATGATAAAAAGCTTTTTATGATTTTACTTTTATCTTTTGCGATATGGTATTTTGCTTGGGTTTTAAAAAAAGAGTAAAAAACTATCATTAAAAATGTTAAAATACTTTTTTAATTATCAAAAAGGGTATCAAAATGAGAAAAAGCATAGCAGAATGGCAAAAACAAGAGCTACTTTTATTTTCCTTGCCTCATGAAAATAGCGATTGGAAGCCTTATTTAGAAGAGATTTTGCAAAGCTATGAAGAATTTGTTAAAGCTGTGGCAAATTTTCAAAAAGTTTTACTTATAGCACCAAGTGAAAAAGACTTTCAAAGATTTAAGCATATAAAAAACGTTGATTTTTTTAAGTGCGATACTAATGATACTTGGATTAGAGATTTTGGTGCAATTGATGTGTGTGAAGATGATAAACTCATAGGGCTTGATTTTACTTTTAATGCTTGGGGAGATAAATTTCAAAGCACTTTAGATAATGCGGTAAATTCAAAACTTTTTGCACAAAAATTATCTGGAAAATTAGAAAAAATTGATTTTATTTTAGAAGGTGGGAGTGTTGATTTTAATGGGCAAGGAGTAATGCTTACAACGAGTGCTTGTTTGTTAAATGAAAATAGAAACTCACATTTAAATAAAGAACAAATTGAAGCTAAGTTAAAAGAAATTTTTGGCTTAAAACAAATTATATGGTTAAATCATGGTTATATAAAAGGCGATGATACTGACCATCACATAGATACTCTAGCAAGATTTATCAATGAAAACACCATTGCTTATTGTGTATGTAAAGATGAAAATGATGAGCATTATGCACCTTTAAAGGCTATGGAGGAGGAGCTGAAAAAAACAGGATTTGATTTATTAGATCTTCCTTTACCTAAGCCTTTGTATTTTGAAGGTAAAAGACTTGGTGCTACTTATGCAAATTTTGTTTTTGTTAATGGTGGCTTGATAGTGCCAACTTATAATGATGAAAACGATGCTTTGGTATTAGAAAATTTACAAAAAACATGCAAAGATAGAAAAGTAGTAGGGGTTGATGCAAGAGTGTTTTTAAGACAAAATGGTTCTTTGCATTGTTCTTGTCAAAACCGCTATGAAGGTCAAAGATGAATTTGCAAAAAAGTGCAACTATTATCGCAAGTGTATGTGCTATTTTTTTAGCTATTGTTAAATTTATAGTAGGTTTAGCTTCAGGTTCTGTTGCGGTGCTTTCTAGTGCGATTGATTCTTTACTTGATTGTGTGATTTCGGGTTTAAATTTTTTAGCTTTGAAAAAAAGCTCTCAAGGCTCTAGTAAAGAATATAATTTTGGTCTTAGTAAAATTGAAGCCTTAATGGGGCTTTTTGAAGGTCTTGTGATTAGTGGGATTGGGGTTTATATTTTTTATGAGAGTGTTTTAAAAATCCACAATCAAGAAAGCGTAGAAAAACTTGATCTTGGAATTTTTGTCATGGCCTTTGCTATGGCTGTGACTTTGTGTTTGGTAATTTTTTTAAATTATGTTGCTAAAAAAACAAAAAGCTTGATTATAAAAGCTGATAGTTTGCACTATAAAATAGACTTTTTAACTAATGCTCTAACGCTTTTAGCACTTGTGATTATAGCTTTTACAAATTATCATTTTATTGATGGTTTATTTGGTATAGCTATAAGTTTATATACGATTTTTTCAGCTTTTAAAATCATCAAAGAAAGTTCTAAAATTTTGTTAGATGTAGCTATTGATAAAGAACAAGTTGAAGTGATTAAGCAAATTATAAATGCAAATAAAGAAGTCAAAAGCTTTCATCATTTAAAAACTAGAAAAAGCCCTGATATACTTTATGTTAGTGTGCATTTAGTTTTTGAACCTACAATATCACTTTTAAAAGCTCATAAAATCGGTGATGAGATTGAAGATAGTATAAGGGAGCATTTTAAAGATGATTTTTGGAATATTCATATACACTTAGACCCTTATGATGATTCAGAAGAAGAAAGGAGTAAAAATGAAATTAGCACTCATACAGCAAGAATTTAAACAAAATAAAGAAAAAACTATAGAAAAAACATGCGAACTTATCAAACAAGCAGCAAAAGAAAAGGCTGAGCTTGTATGCTTGCAAGAACTTCATCAAACGCAGTATTTTTGCCAAAGTGAAAATACAAACTTTTTTGATTTGGCAAATGACTATGAGGAAGATGTTAAGTTTTGGTCTAATGTAGCTAGGGAAAATAAAGTTGTTTTGGTAACTTCTTTATTTGAAAAAAGAAGCGCAGGGCTTTATCATAATACTAGTGTGGTATTTGAAAAAGATGGTTCCATAGCAGGTAAATACCGTAAAATGCACATTCCTGATGATCCTTGTTTTTATGAAAAATTTTATTTTACTCCAGGTGATTTGGGTTTTGAACCTATACAAACAAGTGTTGGAAAACTTGGAGTTTTAATATGTTGGGATCAATGGTATCCTGAAGCTGCTAGGTTAATGGCTTTAAAAGGGGCTCAAATTTTGATTTATCCTACTGCTATAGGTTGGTTTGATAAGGATGAAAAAGAAGAAAAACAAAGACAGCTTGAAGCTTGGATAGGTGTACAAAGAGGCCATGCTATAGCTAATGGCTTGCCTGTAGTAGCTATTAATAGAGTGGGTTTTGAAAAAGATGAAAGCGGTGTGGAAGAAGGCATAAGATTTTGGGGGAATTCTTTTGTTTTTGGGGCTCAAGGCGAAGAGCTTTTTAGAGCCGATGATAAACAAGAGCTTTGTAAAATCGTTGAAATTGACATGCAAAGATGTGAAAATGTGCGTAGATGGTGGCCGTTTTTACGTGATAGACGCATAGAGTATTTTCATGAATTAAATAAAAGATTTATTGACTAAAAGGAGAAAAAATGAAAAAAGTTTTAGTGCCTTTGGCAAAAGGTTTTGAAGAAGCTGAATTTATAGGTATAGCTGATGTTTTAAAAAGAGCAGGAGAAGCTAGTGGAAATTTAGAAGTAATTATTGCTTCACTAGATGATGAGCTTTTAGTACAAGGAGCTAATGGAATTTGCATAAGGGCTGATGTGAGTTTATCTAGTGTTGATCAAGAAAATTTAGACGCAATCGCTTTAGCAGGTGGATTTGAAGGTATGATGAATCTAAAAAACAATTCAATTATCATAAAAATTATACAAGATTTACATGCTAAGAAAAAAATCGTAGCTGCAATTTGTGCTTCACCTATGGTGTTAGCTAAAGCAGGGGTGATAAATGGGGAGTTTTCTTGCTATCCTGGTTGTGAAGTGGGTATTGAAGGTGTAAGAGTAAATAAAGCAGTTGTGGTAAATGAAAATGTCATCACAGCAGCTGGGCCTGCTACGGCTATTTTGTTTGGTTTGGAACTTGCTAAGCATTTATGCTCAGAAGAAATTTATCAAAAACTTTATGAAGGTATGCTTGTTCCTTTAACAAAATAAACCCTCGCTAGTGAGGGTTTAGCTTACATTTGTTTCATAAGCTTGGTGATTTCACCCTCGTGAGGAAATCTATCTACTTCGCAGTTAAGCAAGTCTTTTTTAGAGTAAATGATTTTACCATCTACTTCTACTATAAAATGACCACCACCTTTTTCTATGGTAGAAATTTGCGCATCTTTGAATTCATTTTGTATTTCTTCTGCAACCCTTGCAGCTTGTGGTTTGTAATTTCAAAGATTACAATAATAAATTTTTACTTCCATTTTTTACTCCTTTTTTGAAAGTAAGCTATTATACATTTTTTATGCTTGTAAGTTTTAAATTTAAGGTTTTTTTTTATAATAATAAAAAAATACAAGGGAAAATATGAGCCAATTTACACATTTACATTTACACACAGAATATTCTTTACTTGATGGAGCAAATAAACTCAAAGAGCTTGCTAAAACGCTAAAAGCTCAAGGTGCAACAAGTGTTGCTATGACTGATCATGGAAATATGTTTGGGGCTATTGATTTTTATAAAACAATGAGAGCTGAGGGGATTAAACCTATCATAGGGCTTGAAGCGTATTTGCATAATCACGATGATTTAAGTGATAAAAGCTCAAGACAACGCTTTCATATTTGTTTATTTGCTAAAAACGAAATTGGCTATAAAAATTTGATGTATTTAAGCTCGCAAAGCTATATACATGGTTTGTATTATTACCCAAGGATTAACAAAAAGCTTTTAGAAGCACATAGTGAGGGTTTGATTTGCTCGTCTGCGTGTTTGCAAGGTGAGGTTAATTGGCATTTAAATACCAAAAATGAAAGAAATTTAAAATTTGGTGCAAAAGGTTATGAAGGTGCAAAAGAAGCTGCGCTTTGGTATAAAAAGGTTTTTGGAGATGATTTTTACCTTGAGATTATGCGTCATGGTATTGATGATCAAAAATTCATCGATGATTCTATTATTAAACTTGCTAAAGAGCTTGATATAAAAATCATCGCAACGAATGATACGCACTATACTTTTAAAGAAAGAGCGGCTGCACATGAAGTGTTTATGTGTATAGCTATGGGGGTTAAGCTTGATGATCCAGGGCGTTTAAGACATGAAGTGCATGAGTTTTATGTAAAAACACCAGAGCAAATGAGTGAACTTTTTGCTGATATTCCTGAAGCCATTGAAAACACTCAAGAAATAGCTAATAAATGTAATTTAGAATTAAAACTAGGCGATCCAACGCCACCAAATTTTAAATTTACCCGTGAATATGCGAAAAAATATGGCTTAAGTTTAAGTCAAGAAGATCAAGAATTTAGCTTTGATAATGATGATATAGTTTTTGAGTATCTTTGTAAAAAGGGTTTGGAAGAAAGACTTCAATTTATCGATGAGAGCAAACATCAAGAGTATAAAGATAGGCTTGATTTAGAAATTAGTATTATTAAAAATATGAAATTTTCAGGTTATATGCTAATCGTTCATGATTTTATCGCCGCAGCCAAGGAAAAAGATATACCAGTTGGCCCAGGGCGTGGGAGTGCTGCGGGGAGTTTGGTTTCGTATTGTTTGAAAATTACAGATTTAGATCCTATACCTTATAATCTTCTTTTTGAGAGATTTTTAAATCCTGAGCGTGTATCAATGCCCGATATTGACGTGGACTTTTGTCAAGATAGAAGAGGGGAAGTGATTGATTATGTTATTGATAAATACGGAGCTGAAAAGGTTGCGCAAGTTATTACCTTTGGTAAGCTTTTAGCAAAGGGAGTAATCCGTGATGTAGCTAGGGTTTGTGATATGAGCATACCTGATGCAGATGCTTTGGCAAAATTAGTTCCTGAAGAGCTAAAAATCACTTTAGAAAAAGCTTATGAGCAAGAACCAAAAATCGCTGAATTTGTAAATTCTCATCCAAAAGGACGTCAAGTTTGGGACTTTGCCAAGGCATTAGAGGGTTTAAATAGAAATGCAGGTATGCACGCAGCCGGAGTTGTGATATCTAATGAAGCTTTGTGGAATAAAGCTCCACTTTTTAGACAAAGCAAAAATGATGAGCGTCATTTGGTAACGCAGTATTCTAAAGAATATCTTGAAGATGTGGATTTAATCAAATTTGACTTTTTGGGTTTAAAAACTCTTACGGTGATTGATAATGCGATTAAGCTGGTTAAAAAACGCTATGGTAAAGATGTAATTTGGGAAAAGATTGATATGAATGATCCTAAGGTTTATAAAACCATACAAAGTGGTAATACCTTGGGTATTTTCCAAATAGAATCAGGCGGTATGCAAAGTTTAAATGCTAGGTTAAAGCCTGAAAGATTTGAAGATTTAATTGCGGTTTTAGCTTTATATAGACCAGGCCCACTTGATAGTGGGATGGTGGATGATTTTATCGATATTAAGCATGGTAGAAAGGCTGCTACTTATGCATTTGAAGATTTAAAACCTATACTTGAAAACACTTATGGGGTTATAGTTTATCAAGAACAAGTTATGCAAATAGTGCAAAAAATCGGTGGTTTTTCTTTGGGCGGGGCTGATAATGTGCGCCGTGCTATGGGTAAGAAAAAAAGAGAAATTTTGGATAATCTTAAAGCAGAGTATTTAGAAGGAGCTAAAAAGCAAGGTTATGATGAGAAAAAAGCTGATGATTTGTTTGAACTTATTTTGAAATTTGCCGAGTATGGTTTTAATAAATCTCACTCGGCTGCCTATGCGCTTATAACCTTTCAAACAGCGTATTTAAAGACTTATTATCCTAGTGAGTTTATGGCTGCACTTTTAACAAGTGAAGAAAGTAATGTAGACAAGGTTGCAAAATACATTGAAGAGATGAAAAGAATGAATATTAAGCTTTTGCCACCAAATATCAATAAAGCTCAAAGAGAATTTAGTGCAACTAAGCTTGAAGATGGTTCTGAGGCTATTATTTATGGACTTGGAGCGATTAAGAGTGTGGGAATTCCTGCAATAGAAAATATCATGGCAATTCGTAAGGAAGAAGGTTTTAGTGATTTTGATGATTTTATAAGTTCGATTGATCCTACTAAGATTAATAAAAAAACTATAGAAAATTTAGCTAAATCAGGTGCTTTTGATGAGTTTGGCTATACTAGAAAATGCTTGGTGGATAATCTTGAGCTTATTTCAGAAACAAGTAGAAAAATCGCTGAAGTTAAAAGAAACTCTACTGCTTCGCTTTTTGGAGAAGAAGAAATAGCTGCAGATATCAAAGTAGGACTTCATGATAGTAAAATAGAATTTGAACTAATGGAAAAACTAGGCTATGAAAAAGAAATCTTAGGAATTTATGTATCAGGTCATCCTTTAGATAAATTTGCAAGTCAAATAGAAGGTATAGAGTATTTTAAAAGCATGGACTTTGAAACACTCAAAGGAGAGGGTGAGCTTTTGATTGTAGGAAAGATTGAAGATTTTAAATCAATGATGAGTAAAAGTGGTAAAAGATATGCTAAGGCTGTGGTTTTAGACTTTTATTCTACTTTTGATATGATTATCTTTGAAGCTCAAGTAGAGAAAGTTGAAGCGCTTTTTAAAGAAAGCAAGGATGAAGCCTTTGCCTTTTTGCTAAGATATAAAAACAACGACAATGACTTAAGTTTTAGTTTAAATGAAATTTATACCCTAGAAGAAGCAAGGGAAAATGAGCTAAAATCTTTTAGTAAGAAAAAAAGCTTTGTAAAAAAAGAAAACAAAGAAGAATTTACCCAAGATCCTATGAAATTTGAAGAAAATATCATAGAACTTGATATTAACAAGCTTAGTAAAGATATGGTGTATGAAATTTATGATCTAGCTAATACAAGACATAATCCAAAAGATGCTAATAACAAAAAACTTGTGCTAAAAGTACTTGATATGGGTAGTTGCTTGCTTTATCACACAAATTTTGTTCTCTCACAAGAAGCTATGGATGTGATAGCTCAAAAATGTAAAGGTTGACTTGAGTCAAATACAAATGATATTTTAGCAAATTTAAATAATAAAGCTTTGATTTATCCTATATTTTTTGTATAGAATGATTTTTAAGTTAAACATAGAATTAAATATTTTTGGTAAAATTATGATTTAATTGTATGTCCTAATGATAGTGATGAATTTGTTCAGTTTGTTTTGAATTATTTATTAAATTTATAAAAGGATTTTAAAATGTTTGAACTTTATTTGAATTTTTGGAAACAAGCTACTGACTTTAAGACGCGAACTAATAGGGGTGATTATTGGGCTGCGATGCTCATGCAAACCCTCGTTAGTCTTTGTGTGGCTTTGGCGTTTTTTTGGTGGTTGCCAATCATTGATCATATTTTTTCGCTCGCAAGTTTGTTGCCTATGTTTGCCATAGGTGCAAGAAGATTGCATGATATAGGATTTAGTGGATGGTGGCAGCTTTTATACATTTTGATTATTCCTATAATCGTGTTTGTGATTTTATATTGTTTCAAATCAAATGAATTTACTAATAAATATGGAGAGCGCACACCAGAAACTAGAAATTTTATCCTATACTTTAGTATTAATTTAATCATTGGAATTTTGCTTTTCTTAATTAGTGTTGCCTACGAAGGAATAAAATGAAAAAAATCAAATTCTAGCTGCTCTTTTTTTATCATTATTTTAAATGCGTGTGGAATCTATGTTTTAAATAAAAATTATAGTGCTAAAACTCCTATTTTTTATGAAGAGGATGGATGGAAAGTATTTATTGATAACAGTCATTTTGGCTTTAAAGATCAAAATGGCGTAATTAAAATTGAGCCACAATTTGATTTAGCTCTAGATTTTAAAAATGGAGTTGCAAGGGTTGTACAAGATGGAAAATATGGTCTTATTAATAAAGATGGAAATTTTATTATAAAACCACAATTTGATGATATAAGCTATTTTAGTGATAGTGTTTTCTTGGTTAAAAAAGATGAAAAATTCGGTTTGATTGCTTTAGATGGAAAAACGATTTTAGAGCCCAAATTTACACTTTGCGATAAGTGGCATAGTGTAAAAGCAGATTATGTAATTTCAACAAACAAAGAAAAACTTAAATGGATTGTTATTGATGGTAAAAGTGGTTTTATTGATGAAAATGGCAAAATGGTAGTTGAACCTAAATTTGATTTTGTAGTTCGTTTTTTTTGATGGTCATGCTGCTGTTAATCTAAAAGATAAATGGGGTTTTGTTGATGAAAAAGGCAAAATATTTGTAGAGCCTAAATTTAATTTTGTATCCGATTTTACAAATGGATTTGCCGAGGTGAGATTAAATGGCAAATTTGGACTTATTAATACAAAAAGGGGATTTTTTTATAGAACCCGAATTTGATAAAATAGAACAACTTGAAAATATCATTCTTATTAGTAAAAATGAAAAATATGGCATTGTAAGTTTTAGTGGTAAGATTTTAGAGCCACAATTTGATAGTATACAAAAAAGTTATAATCAAAAGATATTTATGGTGGAAAAAGATTCAAAAATAGGCTTAGTTGATAAAGAAACGCAAATAATTATAGAACCTAAATTTGACAAGGTATTATCTTATAACAAAATGATATTTTACAGGTAGCAATTGGAGAAAAACAAGGATTGTTTGATATAAAAAGCAAACAGTTTATATTAGAACCGAAATTTGATGATATATATACTTTTAACGACAATCTTTTGCAAGTATTTTTACAAGGCAAACAAGGCATATTTGATATAAAAAATCATCGTTTTATTTTAGATCCAAAATTTGACAAAATCGATGGTTGTGATAATAATACTCAAAGAATCAGCTTAAATGGAAAATATGGAGTTATCAATGAAAATGCACAACTTATCGTACCTATAAAATTTGATTATATATCACCTTGTTTTTCAAATAATCTTGGTTTTGCTAGTGATAAAAATAAAGTAGGTTATATTAATAAAAAAGGAGAGTTTGTTATCCCGGCTAAATTTGAGACAGTCACTCCTTTTAAGTATGGTTTTGCGCAAGTCAAACTTGATAAAAATAAAAAATTTGGACTTATTAATACAAAGGGTGATTTAGTTTTACCTTTTGATTTTGATAGTATTTTTTATATCGAACCACTTGCGACTTCTGATTCTAAACTTGGAAAAATAAAAGAGGCGAATAAAGATGTATCTACAGATAAAGGACAAAAGTTTTTTGAAGTGGAAAAAAATATAAATTTGGAATTATGGATAATTATAGAAAATGGATTGTTAAGCCTCAAAACTATTTCATAAAATATTTTGATAAAGATATAGGATTCATCATCTCCAATGGCTTATATTATGGCATTATGGATATGCAAGGTAAACTTATTATCAAGCCACAATATAATTCAATTTATAAATTTTCTAATAAGCTTTATAAAATTAGCATAAAAGATAAAATAGGTATTATTAATGAAAAAGGTAAAACTATTTTAGAACCAAAATTTGATTATATAAATACCGATGATTATCCTTTTAAATTTAAACAAGGCACTCGATATGGTTTTTTTGGATGAAAAAGCTAATGTTTTATTTGAAATCAATTTTGCTTATGAAAATTATTTTAATAATATTTTGACATTAGCAGATAAATACTGGCTCGTTGAAAAAGAGGGTAAATATCAAATTTTAATATGAAAGATAACAAAGTTGCTTCCAATTTATCTTTTGATTTTATACAAGAATATAAGAATTTTATTATTGCCTCTATAAACAACAAAATAGGTATTATGATAAGGATTTAAATTGGCTTATTTTACCTAAATTTGAAGAATTTAAAGAGTTTGGTAAAAACTATTATAAAATAGTTCTCGATAATAAAATAGGACTTTTAGATAATAATTTGCGTACTATTTTAGAGCCAAAATTTGATTATATTGATGAAAAATTTAATAATGGTTTTGTAAAAATTAGATTTAATGATAAATATGGATTTATTAGCGAAAAAGGTGAAATTATCGAACCACAATTTGACAAAATTTGGAATTTTGAAAACAATATAGCTAAAGTGTTGATAAATCAAGAAATAAAATTTATCAATACTAAGGGCGAATTTGTAGAATAACCATAAGATGTAAAATGAAGAATTTTAAATTTTTTATTATACTTTTTAGTATTATTTTGAATTTGCAAAAAATGCAAGTTAATTAAGTAAAAAAATACAAAAGTGATAATTTTAATGGCGTATAAGTTCAAGTGTATTTTGTGCTTTCTTGACTAATAAAAACTACTATCTCTTATTTAACCAAGGAATATTGATTGATAAAACTAACTAAGGAGTATTTGTGTAAATAAATTCTATTTAGAGATATAGAAGGATTTCCTAAATTAAGAGGATATGGTTATATTTTGAAATGAAACATAAATCAGTAGAGTAAAAAAATTATATTTTTTATAAACATCATGATTTAAAAATTACTTTAGAATTAAAAAACTTAGAAATATTTACCCAAATTTAGATAAAGATTACTATATAAAGAATTGTCTCTAAAGCAAAATGAGAATGGTATCTATAAGAATAATTATATTGGTAAAATAAAAGCTATAAGAAAATGGAGTTTTAAAAATATAAAAACTATTAGTTTTAAATTATAAAACTCCATTGTATTATGTCTTATAAAAAAATAGTAATTTTGGATGTATACAAGTTATAAAATGAGTTTAATACTTGTTTTTATTGTCGGTTTTTTTGTAAATTATATATTTAATTATAGTTTTGTAAAATAATGATTTTTGTGAAATATTTTGTAATAATTTATAAATATGGATGTTTTTTATACCTTTTCAAAATTTGTCAAATAAAAACCTTAATAAGTTAGATAAAATAGATGTAATATTAAACTTAGAATAAAACAAAGACGTAAAATCACAATAGGATTAATAACACATGAAACTTCATCTTTATTTTAACAATAAAAAAATCAAATAATTTAAAAAACAATTCTTTAGAAAGATAAAACAATCTTTGTTTTATCTTTTTCTTGTTATCTTAACTTTTTATAATATCACTTATTTAACTCTTTTAACTTTTTTTCCTTTCCTTTTCTTTGGATGGACTAGCTTATTTATACTTTCTACTATATGGGTGTATTTATTTTTAAAGCTTGTCTTTTATCTTGTTTTTAAACTTTTTAATATTGATAAAAAATTAAAAAGTTTTATTTATTTTTACCTTATCCATTATTTATGCTTCTTTGGTTTGGATGTTCTTTTGTGTTTCTTGAATGGCAAAGTAGTTTTAAAGAATTTGAGAGTTTGTGTGAGAACTTAAAAAATAGAGAAGTGATTTATAATCAAGAGATTTATGATAGAGTTAAAGGTAAAAACTATGTTGTAAGAGTAAAATTTGTTGAGAGCAATATAGGGTTAAGGATACAAAAAGTAGAATATCAATATTATGAAACTGCAACAAATATTTTATATAAAGGTTATTTACATATGGTTGGCTAGATACAGGTATATTTACTAAATATGGAAGAACATTAGGTTGTGATGGCATTGATGAATATAAGAAAAAATAAAAGAAAGAGGTTGATAATGTATGAAAAACAAACCAAATATATGAAACTTTATAAATATACTAGAGTGTATTAAATTAATTTACTGATTTAATAAAAATTATTATTAAGAAAGTTTTAAAATAATAAGGCAATAAATAAAATAAAAAATGAAAAACTTTTTTGATAAAATCTTATTTTAACAGGTTGTATTAATGAATAAATTTTTAAAAAACCAAACTTATGTTGATGATATAAATTTTAGCACTTTACAATATGATGAAACAGTTTTACCTACAGAATTAGAGTGTTGTTATAATGAATTTAAATACTATCAAAAAAGCAATAATGAAATAGCAACACTAGGTTGGGCTGTTAGTTATCAGCTTCAAGTATTGTGGCAAAATAGCCCTAAGATAGATACAATACAAAATTATCATCTTTCTATAAAACAAAATAAACCTAATAATCCCCAAGCAGAACAAAGACTAAAAGAAATACAAATTTTCTTACAAAGTAAAGGTATAGAACCCCTTATTTTACACTACACTCCTTATCCAAACAACACACAAACTCAAAAGATGAAAAAACTAAGGCAAAATTCAGAGCGTTTTTCACGCCATGTAGATAATAAAACAAATGAAGTAAGAGAAGAAAAGCGTTCTATTAAATTTTACACTACGCTAGATTGGGATAAGTTTTATTCTCATTTTCCTATAATAAAAAGACTAAGTAAAAAATTTCATACAAAAGAAGACATATACACTCAAAATTTTACAAAGCAAATAGAAATAATCTTACAAAAAACTCATAATTTTTTGACATTAAAAAATTTACCTCAAGGAGAATATAAATTTGATTTTGCTATCGATATAAAAGAAAATCGAAGCGATAAAAATGAAGAATCTTATATCATCATTAAAGAAAATGATGAAATTTCAAAAGATTATAAACGCATTTTAGACTGTAAGCCCTATGAGCTTGATACTTTAAATTGTCAATATATAGGTATGGGTGATGATGAGTTTTTCAGACAAATTTGGCAAAATTTAGGTATAAATATTGCAGAGAAATTTAAGGTAGATTTTTCTTATGCTAGACTTGATAAATTTATTTTTGCGACATCACCATTTGGACTTACTTATAATACATATGAGACTTTGGAGCAAACTTATGATGAACTCATGCAAGATCTATCTCTTTATGCTTGTAGTGGTAAATTTTCTTTTAATTTTGTTCCTTCGAAATTAAGCATTAAAAAAGAAATTCAAGGAGATAGAGAAAAGGTATCATACCGCGTTGATGAAATGCTTGTTTATGTTTATGATAGCTTTGATTTTTTAGATCAAGGACACGAATTTGATGATGATGGAAATTTTATCAAGCTAGGACAACCTGTTGGAGCTTGGGATTTTAATGAAAAGATTTTTAGTATTTGGGGATCTACAAGACAAATGGGAACTTATGATAAAAATAAAATTATCAAAACTGTTGTAGAAATTGTGGATAAAAAAATAACCTTTGAAGATATTCTCCGATCTCCAAAAACCAAACAATACTATCTTTACAATCAAGATTATCAAGATTATCAAAAATTCACTCCTTATGGTTTGGACTTTAAACTTTATAGTAAGGATTTTATCACTAAACTTGATTTTAAAGATAAA
>NZ_NFOE01000031.1 GCF_002179635.1 Campylobacter jejuni
AAACAAAATTCTTAGCTGAGTATACAAATCAAGAAAACATAGAAAATAATTTTAGAGAAGCAGTTTTTAAAGGTAAAACTTCTTTCACTAGAGCAAAATTTAAAGCTAGGGTTGATTTTAACATAGTACGCTTTGACAGTGAAGCTAGGTTTATAAACACTTCTTTTTTTAATAATACAATCAAATTTAGTGGAGTGGAATTTAATAATGTTAAATTTATTTCCAATAAAGAAAGAGATAAAACTAGCACTAATAATATAACAAAGCAAATATACCATTTTCAAGATATTACTTTTAAAGGCATTATCAATTTTGAAAACATATATACAAAAGATTTAAATTTTAAAAATGTAATATTTAACAATATCGTAGTTTTTGACAATGCCACTTTAGATAACAAACCAAAATTCATAAATTGTACTTTTTCCAATCAGTTTAATATAGAGCATGATTGCATACAATACAACCATGAAGAATTAGAAGAAGAAATAGAAAAAAATCATTATGATGAATTTTTAAATTTAAGAGATTTATTTAGAAAATTAAAAAGCAACCGCATAACTCATCACAATCTAATCGATGCTTCAGAGTTAAGAGCACAAGAGCTTTATGCTAGAGAATTAGAACTAAAATATAAAGAAAATAAAAATTTAAAAGATACAATCGAGCAATGGCAACTTTTCTTTTATCGCAAGCTTTGCGATCATCATACGGATTTAGTTTTAAATTTAAAATGGCTAATCATAACCATAGGAATGTTTACAAGCATGCTTTTTATAATAAAACTATATAAACACGGCTTATGCATTTTAAATGCATTTAACTTTTACGGATTATACTTAAGTGTTTTAGGAAGTTTTATTTTATCCGCTTTAGCGTTGTTTAGGTGTATAGATACAATGAAAGCATTTGTTAGCATTAACGCTATAATTATTTTTTGGGTGATTTGCTATAAACCAAAACTAATCTTTGGTATAGCAAATCTCATCGGAGATAATAGCTACAATGCTTTTGAAAATCTTTTAATCACACTCTATACACTAATAGTAGGTTTAATCATCTTTTCCCTTCAAAAAACAGCAAGAAAAAACACTATCATACCAAATTAAAGGATTTTAAATGCAAATACGAATTTATTACGAAGATACTGATGCAGGTGGAGTGGTATACCATAGCAACTACTTAAAATTTTGCGAAAGAGCAAGAAGTGAGATTTTTTTTCAAAAAAACGCAAAAATTTTTGATAAAAACACAGGACATTTTCTACTTACTAAAGCAAATTGTAACTTTTTAAAACCCGCTAAACTTGGAGATCTTATAGAAGTAAAAACATTTATCACAAAGCTTAAAAAAGCCTCAGTTTGTATAAAACAAGAAATTTATAAAGAAAACACCAAGCTTTTTGAAGCTGAATTTACCCTAGCTTTTTTAAAAAATGAAAAAGTAGCCCCTATAGATGAGACTATAACTAAGGTTTTTACTGATCTTGCAAAGGAGTAAAACCTAAGCCTTGCGAGCGTATGATCTTAACCTTATAATCAAATTGATTATTATTTAAACTCTCATCGAAAATTCTTTGAGAGTCTTTATCTAAAAACTGCGTATAAAAATAATCAAGGCCCACGCTAGTTGCATACGCTATCCAGTTATAGTTAATATTTTGCGAAAAAAGCTCATTAAGATAGCTTAGAGTTTGATCCTCATTAGAAATGGAATTTGCTAGCAAAAGTTTTTTTCTATCATTAATTTGCGTTAAGCTTAGTAAAATAGGATTATAATTAATCTGAGTTGATAATAACACAAAAGGTTCTATATCATAAGTTCTTATTTGCGAGCTTATGAGCGCTGTTTTAATCAAAGAAGCATTTAAAATAATACTAGAATCTTGAAAACCTCTATTTTGATTTAAAATGCTTCTAAAATCAAATTTAGAACTATTAATAGTATAAATTTTCTCACTACCATTCCCTGCGTTTAAAACATTCTCATCTAAGCGATTTGCCAAAGGTGTTCCATCTGAAAAAATAATATTTTTACCATTTGAATACTCTAAAAGTCTTTGAATTTGTTTTTGATAATCTATACTTCCAAAATATACATTTTCATTTTGCGTATCAAAATTTCTTTTGTGCGCAGTTGGTATGAAAACTTTTACATTAGAATCGAGATTTTCTTTTAATAAATTTTTCACACCCTTATCTGTAAAACCTGCGATAATATAATTAAATTTCTCATCTTGAGCTTGTTTAAGAGCTTTAGCTATTTTACTCTCATCTTCAGTGCCTATTAAAAACACCTTTACTTTTATTTGCGCTCTTTGTCTTAGTAAATACGCTATGCTTGAATTTATAATAGTATTAGAGTAGCTTTTAATCGTTTGCTCAGGTAAAATAATAGCTAATTTTATGCTAGCATTTTTTTGAATTCTTTTTTCAAAATCTATAATGGAGTTTAAAAGTTTAGTATAGATATTAACCAAAAGTTCATTTGCATTGTCATTGTTAAATCTTGATAAAAAATTAAAATAAAGTCCTGTTTCTAACAAAGTAAATAAACAATCATTGTCACAATTTTGAAATTCTAAATTAGGATAAAAAGACTCACTAGGTTCTATGGGTGATGGCTTTTGCTCTTTTGCAAAAACACTTAAAGTTAAAACAAAACTCATCAACAAACAAACTAAACTTTTTCTCATAAATAACCTTTTATTTTTTTAATATCTTCTATAAATTCAGTATAAAAGCTAGGATTTTTACTCACAAAATTCAAATCGTAACTTGGCAAAAGCAAAGCATTATTAAAACGCATACATTGCCCTTTGTATTTTTGAAAATTCTCAAAACCCAAACTCGCAAAAGCTTCTTGACCAAGACATAAAATAATCTTTGCTTTTACAAAATCAAGCTCGTTATAAAAATATGGCAAGCATAATTTTAATGCTTGATCATCTATTTTAAAATTACTAAAACATTTAAACATATAAGAAAAATATATTTCATCTTCTTTTAAATTTAAAAGCTCTTTGCATAATCTTAAAAACTCTTGCTTATTTTTAGAAGCAAAAAACTTTCCACTTTCATTTTCTTCTTTATCAACAAAAGCTTGGTAAATCAAAATTTTAGCATTTTTGGCTTCTTTTTCCATTAAACTATGCTTTCTTAGCCTAGAAAAATGACAAAGATTGCAAGTTTTCACTCTTTCATTTAATTCTTTAAAGCTTAAGTTAAAATGTCCAATTTGCTTTTGCTCATTAAAGTATTCATAACCAAAAGCTTTTAGATAATACAAACTGCGTTTATTCATCACATCAATGCTTCTAAATTTTTACCCTCTAAACGATAAGTTCTCCACTCGCTCATATGTCTTGCATTTAACTTAGTATAAAATTCAATACCCAAATCATTATCATTTAAACAAACCCACTCTAAGCGTTTGAGATTTTTTTCTTTACAAATTTGCGCTAAATATTTAAAAACAGCTCTAGCATAGCCTTTTTTTCTATATTTTGGTTGTATGTAAATATCTTCTAGGTATAATCCACCCAAACCCCAAAAAGATGAAAAAGTAAAATAATACATCACATAGCCTATTATCTCACCATCAACCTTTAAGCTCAAAGCCTTAGCATATTCATGTTTAAAAAATGATTCTTCAAGTTCTTTAGTTGTGCATTTTACATCATCAAGCATATTTTCATGAATAGCAAGTTCTTTGAGTAATTCCAAAATTTTTTCTAAATCTTCTTTTTTACTCTCACAAATTTCAAAAGCCATTATTTTTCCTTAATTTAAAAAATAAAATCAAAATTTAGCAAAAAGTTTTAAAATAACTCTTAATTAAAAGCAGATTTAAGTAAGATTTTGCTAACATACTCGCTTATTATTTTGTTTTTTATTTTAAGTTTAAGGAAAAAATATGAAAAGAACATACCAACCACATAAAACCCCTAAAAAAAGAACTCACGGCTTTCGTGTACGTATGAAAAGTAAAAATGGTCGCAAAGTGATCAATGCTAGACGCGCTAAAGGTAGAAAAAGATTAGCGGTATAAAAGATTTTCTAAGTATTAACGACTTAGGAGAGTTTGCAACAATTTATAAAGAAGGTAAAAAATGGCATTGCGAAGGCATGATCATCTTTTACATTTTAAGTGATGAAAAAAAATTCGCTGTTGTTGCTAGCAAAAAAGTTGGAAAAGCTGTCGTAAGAAATAGAGCCAAAAGGCTCTTAAGATCAGCTTTTTTTCAGGTTAAAAATCAAGTTGAAAACGGAAAATACATACTTGTAGCCAAAACAAGTATTAATGAAATTCCTTTTTTAAAATTAGAAAAAAACTTGAAATGGGGTTTGAAAAAAATAGGATGTATAAAATAGCTTGTCTAAAACTTATCAGATTTTATCAACTCTTTATCAGTCCTTTTAAACCACAATGCTGTAGGTATTACCCAAGTTGCTCTGAATATGCCTTGTGGCAATTTAAAAAAAATAATATTTTTAAAGCATTTGGTGCAGTTTTTTTAAGAATTTTAAAATGCAATCCGTTTTTTAAAGGTGGTATTGATTATCCTAAAATACGCAAGAATAATCTAAACTCAGGTATATGTTTTAAACCTAGTTTTAATGCTTTAAAACAACTCAACTATCTTTATATCCCTTGCAACGATAATCAATTTTTTTTAATTAAGATTATATTTCCAAAGGACAATCCGTGTCAGAAAATTTATCTCAACAAAAACGCATATTAATTGCTGTTGTATTATCATTTTTATTTTTTGTAGTTTATGATTATTTTTTTATCCCCAAAGCTCCACAAACTGAGCAAAATATCACCCAAATAGAACAAAACAATTCAGCCCCACAAAGCACTACAAACACAAACACCCAAGCTCCAAAAACAGAACTTAGTGTTAATCAAAAAGAAGAAATAGCAGTTGTTAAAAGTGAGCATTTTGAAGCACATATTGACTCTTTAGGTAGAATAGCTAAGTTTTATCTAAGTGATGAAAAATATAAAGACGAAAATGGTAAAAGTATTAATCTAGTAGATACTTCTTTATCGCCTTTACCACTAGAAATAAGATTTAGCGATGCAAAAATCAATCAAGAAGCTTTTAATACTTCATACACCACAAGTCAAAAAACTATCAATGTAAGCGATGAAAACACAACCTTAATCCTTACTCAAAATCTAAACGATTTAGTAGTAACTAAAAAAATCACTTTCCATAAATATGGAAACTATGATTTAGAGGTTAATCTAAGCAAAGACGCAGCTTATTTTATCACTCCAGGTTATCGTCCAAATATAGCAGTTGATAGCTATACAGTGCATGGCGTTTTAATCTTAGATAAAGATGATAAAATCACAATGTTAGAAGATGGTGATGTAGAAAATGATGAAAGTTTTTCTAATGTAACCCTTATGGCAGCTTCAGATCGCTATTATAGTGCTTTCTTTTATAATTTTGAAAAACCACTTAATGCTGTAGTTACTAAAGATAATCACGAAAACTCTATCGTTTTTGCAAGTGCGACAAATACTTTTAAAGCAAGCGGTTATGTTGGCTCAAAAGAGCATGAAATTTTAAGAAGCATTCATGCGGATTTAGATGATGTTGTAGAATATGGTTGGTTTACTTTTATAGCCAAGCCTATGTTTGAATTTTTAAATTTTTTACATGGCTACATGGATAACTGGGGTTGGGCTATTGTAGTGATGACTTTAATCGTGCGTATTATTCTTTTCCCACTTACTTATAAATCAATGATTTCTATGAATAAACTCAAAGATTTGGCACCTAAAATGAAAGAAATCAGAGAGCGCTATAAAGGTGATCCGCAAAAAATGAATTTACATATGATGGAACTTTATAAAAAACATGGTGCAAATCCTATGAGCGGATGTTTGCCTATACTCATTCAAATTCCAATTTTCTTTGCAATTTATAGAGTTTTACTAAATGCCATAGAACTAAAAGCTGCACCTTGGGCTTTTTGGATTACAGATTTATCTGTAATGGATCCATGGTTTATTTTACCTATATTTATGGGTCTAACTATGTTTATCCAACAACTTATCACACCAATGGCCATACAAGATCCTATGCAAGAAAAGATTATGAAATTTTTACCATTAATTTTCACTTTCTTCTTCTTAACCTTCCCAGCAGGTTTAACTTTATATTGGTGTGTAAATAATATATGTTCACTTATTCAACAAGTGATCGTAAATAAACTTTTCAAAAACCACAAAAAAGAGGAAATAGCTAAACATGAACATAGAAGCTAAAGACTTACAAACCGCACTCATAGAAGCCTCAAAGCAACTTGAGTGCTCTGTGATTGATCTAGAATATGAAGTTATTCAGCATGCTAAAGCAGGATTTTTTGGTTTGTTTAGAAAAAATGCTATTATTTGTATCAAAGGGCATAAAAAAAATCAAAAACCTCATCAAGAAAAAACTAAAAAATTTCATAATGAGAAATTTAACAAGCATACGCAAAAAAACTTTGATAAAAACGAACCAAAAAAAGAATACAAAGAAAATTTTCAAAAACCAATTGAAGATATTGCTCAACCTAAGGAGCATTATAAAGTAAAAAATGATACCATTTTTGATTCATTTCATAAAGAATCTTCAGAAGAAAGAAATATCACTTCTTATATCGATGAGATAAAAATTTCATTAGAAAAGCTACTAGCAACTTTTGATTTTGACATCAAGGTTATACAAGTTAGTGTTTGGGATGAAAATTGTGTATTGATAAAACTTGATGGAGAAGATGCGGCTTTACTTATAGGCAAAGAAGCTCATAGATATAAGGCTTTTTCTTATTTGCTTTATAATTGGCTTAGTGCTAAATACAAAATTCAACCAAGACTAGAAATTGCTCAATTTTTAGAAAATCAAACCCAAGCTATAGAAAATTATTTAAAAATTCTTATAGAAAAAGTAGAAAACACAGGAAGAGTTCAAACAAAACCACTTGATGGAATTTGGTTAAAACTTGCTTTAGAAAAATTAAGAGAACGCTTTCCTGACAAATATGTAGCTATCAAACAAAATGACGATCAAAGATACATCGTTGTGAATGATTTTTTGAAGAAAAATGAATGAATGATACTATAGCTGCCATTGCCACAGCCCATGGAGTGGGCTCTATAAGTATTATTAGAGTAAGTGGAGAAAAAGCTTTAGAGCTTGCATTAAAAATTACCCACAAAAAAGAACTAACACCACGCTATGCACATTTGTGCAAACTTTATAAAAACAACAACGATTTTTTAGACGAAGCTTTAGTAATTTATTTTAAAGCGCCCTACTCTTTTACAGGAGAAGATATAGTAGAATTTCAACTCCACGGAGGCTTTTCTTTAAGTGAAATTTTACTCGATGAGCTTATTTTAGCAGGAGTGCGTCTTGCTAACCCTGGTGAATTTAGTAAAAGAGCTTGTTTAAATGGTAAGATGGATCTTTTAAAAGCTTTAAGCATACAAGATGCCATCATGTCAAAATCAGCAAGCGCTGCAAATATCATAGCAAAAAATATTAAAGGTGATTTAAGTAAATTTTTAAATACCATTAGAATAGATCTTGTTCAAACTCTTGCTTTTGTAGAAACAAGCATTGATTATGCAGATGATGACTTACCACAAGATTTACTTGATCAAATTATCACTATGTGTGAAAAAAATTCAAAACTTTTACGCGAAATAGTAGATATTTCTTTAAGCAAAAAAGGACTTATAGAAGGCTTTAAAGTTGCTATTATCGGTAAACCAAATGCAGGAAAAAGCTCATTATTAAATTCACTTTTGGCTTTTGATAGGGCTATTGTTTCTAATATTGCAGGTACCACAAGAGATCGTATCGAGGAAAGTTTAAAAATAGGCTCACATTTAATCAAAATCATCGACACAGCAGGTATAAGAAATGCAGATGATGAGATAGAAAAAATCGGAGTTAATCTAAGCTATGAAAGTATTAAAGAAGCAGATATTATCATAGCTGTTTTTGATGGATCTAAAGAATTTGAAGAAGAAGATGAGCGTATTTTACAAGCTTTAAAAAATTGTGATAAAAAAATCATTTATGTTTTAAATAAAAGCGACCTAGTTACCAAATTTCAACATGAAATTAGTACTTCTTGTATACGCATTTGTGCTCAAGAAAACACCCAAGCCATAAAGGAAAATTTAAATGAATACTTAAATACTTTAGATGGTGATGGAATGCTAATAAGCAATACCTTAATACTCAATGCCTGCAAGAATGCTAGCGAAGCTATTTTGCGCGCAAGGGACTTATTAAAAGAAAGTTCTTTAGAACTTTTTGCTTTTGAACTAAATTTAGCCATAGGAGAAATAGCCCAATTTACAAAAGATTTTGAAAGAGATGAAATTTTAGATGCTATGTTTAGTAATTTTTGTTTAGGTAAATAAAAAAGGAGAGAAAATGGATAAAGAAATTATAAAACAACACAAAATTAGCGATGAGGAATATCAAGAAATTTTAAATATACTAGGTAGAGAACCTAATTTGCTAGAGCTTGGAGTAATTTCTGCTATGTGGAGCGAGCATTGCTCATATAAATCAAGTAAAAAATACCTTAATGGCTTTCCAACTAAAGCTCCTTGGGTAATCCAAGGTCCTGGTGAAAACGCTGGAGTAATAGATATAGGCAAAGGAATGGCGGCTGTATTTAAAGTAGAAAGTCATAATCACCCAAGTTTTATAGAGCCTTTTGCGGGCGCAGCTACAGGTGTGGGTGGAATTTTGCGCGATGTTTTTACTATGGGTGCTAGAGTTGTTGCGGGTATGAATTCTTTAAAATTTGGTAATATCCATGATGAAAAAATAGGCAAACATCAAAAATATTTAGTTAAAGGTGTGGTAAGCGGAATTTCGCACTATGGTAATTGCATGGGTGTACCTACCATAGGTGGAGAATGTGCTTTTGATGAGTGTTTTAATGGAAATATCTTAGTTAATGCTTTTGCACTTGGAACTTGCAAAATCGAAGATATTTTTTATGCAAAAGCTGAAGGTATAGGCAATCCTGTAATTTATGTAGGTTCAAAAACCGGCCGTGACGGGCTTGGTGGAGCAGTGATGGCAAGTGATAGTTTTAATGAATCTAGTAAAAGCTTAAGGCCAACTGTTCAAATTGGAGATCCATTTGCTGAAAAATTATTAATGGAAGCTTGTTTAGAACTTTTCAAAACTGATTATATAGTTGGAATTCAAGATATGGGTGCAGCAGGACTTACTTCAAGCTCTTTTGAAATGGCAGGACGCAGTGGTAGCGGCATGAAACTTTACCTTGATAAAACTCCTATGAGAGAAGAAGGTATGACTCCTTATGAGTTAATGTTAAGCGAATCTCAAGAAAGAATGCTAATTTGCGCTAAAAAAGGCTATGAAGAAAAAGTTATTGAGATTTTTAATAAATGGGGGCTTGATGCAGCTATTATAGGCGAAGTTACAGATACTGGCAAAATGGAGCTATTTTGGCATGATGAATTAGTTGGTTTAATCCCGATTGAGCCACTAAGTGAAAAAGCACCTATACTTGATAGACCTGTAGCTAAACCAAAATACTTAGATGAAATAAAAAACTATCAATTTAAACTTAACATTCCTACTCAAGAAGCATTTGAAAAACTTCTTGCAAATGAAAATGCTAACGATAAAGCCTATATTTATGAGCAATTTGACTCAAGCGTACAAACTAATACTTTAAAAAGCGATGGAGCTTTAGGAGCAAATAGCATTAGAATTAAAGAAAACAATTGCTTACTTTCTATGGCAATTGAGTGCAACTCAAGATTAAACTATGTAAATCCAAAAATCGGTGCAGCAGCAGCCGTTGCAAGTGCAGGTAGAAAAATAGCATGCTCAGGAGCTAGACCTTTGGCAATTAGTGATTGTTTAAACTATGGCAACCCGCAAAATCCTGAGGTAATGTGGCAATTTGCACAAGGTTGTGAAGGCATTAAGCTCGCTTGTAAAGAACTCAATACCCCTGTAGTAAGTGGCAATGTTTCTTTATATAACGAAACCGATGGAGTAAGTATTTTTCCAAGTCCAACCATAACTTGTGTTGGGGTAAATGAAAAAGCAGAAAATGTTTTAAAATCATATTTTAGTAAAGACACTAGAGCTATTTATCTACTTGGGGAAAGCAAAGGTAGTTTTGGTGGATCTTTAATTGCTAAAGTACTAGATCAAAAAGTAGCAGGAAAGCTTGAAGATATAGATTTTAATGCAGAATTAAAACTATGGGATTTCTTACTAAAAGCAAACGAAGCAAAATTACTTGATTGTGCTAATAGTATAGGCATAGGTGGCCTTGCTATTACTTTAGCCAAAATGAGCGCAAAGGCAAATTTAGGTATTGAAGTAAAAACTGATTTTGAAGATAAGAGTTTCATTTTTGAAGAAAGTCCAACAAGAGTTATAGTTGGCGTTAGAAATGAAGAAAAATTTATTGAATTTGCAAATGAAATGGGAATTAAATTTACAAAACTTGGAAATTTAAATGAAAAAGATTTTATTTTAGATGATATTAAGATATCTTTAGCAAAACTACAAACAATTTATTTTGATAAATTTAATGAATATTTAGGATAAAAATGCTTTTTGTTTTACTTGTATTGGCAATTTTGGCATTTTATTGGTATTATAAAACATGGGGTAAAGATGATCTTTTGGGCTCTTTTAAAAAAGGAGCTAAAAGTTTCTCTCAAGGTTTTAAACAAGGCTATCACGAAGAAAGAATTGATGGCTTTAAAAGAAGATTAAACTACTATGTTATAGCACTTTTAGCAAAAATAGCAAAAAGCGATGGCAGAGTTAGTGAAAATGAAGCTAATATGATCTCACAAATTCTTGATTACAATGCCAAAGATTCAAGAGAAAGAGAATTTTTAAAACAAAGTTTTAATGAACACAAAAACACCTTAAATGACACCTATGAAGTAGCCAAAGAACTCATCAAGGAAGTACCTTTACCTCAACAAGAAAGAATTAATATATTAAATGTTTTGGTCGCAATGGCCTTGATTGATGGGGAACTTAACAGCACTAAAAAAGATGTATTAAAAGCCATTATCAAAGCCTTTAATCTTGATGTAAACATACTTGAGAGACTTCTAAATTCTATGCAAACTCAAAAAGTAGGTATGAATTTGCAAAAAGCATGTGAGATTTTAGGTGTAAGCGAAAATGTAAATTTACAAGAGCTTAAAAAACGCTATAGAGAACTTGCTAAAAAATATCATCCTGATATTTTAAACGCAAACAACAGCGATGAAGCAAAAATAAAAGAAGGTGTAAAAAAATTTCAAGAAGTTAATGAATCTTATGAATTTTTAAAACAATACATAGAAAGGAAAAATCAATGAAAGCACTAATTAGTGTTAGTGATAAAGAAGGAGTGGTAGAATTTGCTAGTGAGCTTGCAAAATTAGGTTTTGAGCTTTTATCTACTGGAGGTACTTACAAGCTTTTAAAAGAAAATAACTTGCAAGTACAAGAAGTTAGTGATTTTACTCAAAGCCCTGAAATGTTTGAAGGACGCGTAAAAACCTTACACCCAAAAATTCATGGTGGAATTTTATACAAAAGAGAAGATGAAAATCACCAAAAGCAAGCTAAAGAGCATAATATTGAAAGCATAGACTTACTTTGTGTGAATTTATATCCTTTCAAAAAAACTACAATTTTAACCCAAGATTTTGATGAGATTGTAGAAAATATTGATATCGGTGGTCCTGCTATGATACGTAGTGGTGCAAAAAACTTTAAAAATGTCATTGTAGTTTGTGATATTTTAGACTATGATAAAATCATACAAGCCTTAAAAGATAATACTTTAGATCTTGATTTTAGAAGAGCATTGATGATCAAAGCTTATGAGCATACAGCAAATTATGATGCTTATATAGCAAATTATATGAATGAGCGTTTTAATGGTGGTTTTGGTGCAAGTAAATTTATTGTTGGTCAAAAAGTGTTTGATACAAGATATGGAGAAAATCCTCATCAAAAAGGCGCCTTATATGAATTTGATGACTTTTTCACACACAATTTTACAACCTTAAAGGGTGAAGCAAGTTTTAACAATCTAACCGATATCAACGCAGCTTTAAATTTAGCAAGTGCTTTTGATAAAGCTCCAGCAGTAGCCATTGTAAAACATGCAAATGCTTGTGGATTTGCTATAAAAGAAAACTTACTCCAAAGCTATATCCATGCGCTTAAATGCGATACCTTAAGTGCTTATGGTGGGGTTGTAGCTATCAATGGAACTTTAGATAAAGAATTGGCACAAAAAATCAATGAAATTTATATAGAAGTAATCATTGCAGCAAATGTAGATGATGGTGCTTTGGAAGTATTTAAAGATAAAAAGCGTATTAAAATCTTTACACAAAAAGCGCCATTTTTAACTAGAGCTTATGACAAATATGATTTTAAACATATAGATGGTGGTTTTGTATATCAAGATAGTGATGAAGTTAAAGAAGATGAATTAAAAAATGCGGTGTTAAAAAGTGAAAGAAAAGCTAGCGAACAAGAATTAAAAGATCTTGAAATAGCTATGAAAATTGCTGCATTTACCAAATCAAATAACGTAGTTTATGTAAAAAATGGTGCTATGGTGGCTATTGGCATGGGCATGACAAGTCGTATTGATGCAGCTAAAGCAGCTATTAATAAAGCCAAGGAAATGGGACTTGATTTAAATGGTTGTGTTTTAGCAAGCGAGGCTTTTTTTCCATTTAGAGATAGCATAGATGAGGCCAGCAAAATAGGTGTAAAAGCCATCATCGAACCAGGTGGAAGTATAAGAGATGAGGATATCATCCAAGCTGCTAATGAATATGGTATTGCATTATATTTTAGTGGCGTAAGACACTTTTTACATTAATACAAGGAGTTTAAATGTTTAAAAGCATAGGTGCAAAGATATCTTTAGCAATGATTTCTACATTGCTAATTAGTTTTATTATTATGCAAATTATTTTACAAAAAGACTCTCAGCAAACGACCGATAGAATCAGCCGTGCAAATTTAGATACCTTAAGCACTTCTGTTTTTCAAACACTAAGAATGGCGATGAATTTGGGTGATCCTGCCATCATAGAACAAGCTATAAAAGAAGCAGGTGAAATAGAAGGCATAAAAGATATTAAAATTTATCCTTCCAAAAGCACCATTGAGCTTTTTGAAATGCAAAAATATACAAAAAGTGATGAAAGTATTATCAATGAGCAATTTAACAAACCAGAAATTAAAGCGGTTGAGATTAATAATGATCAAGGGCATTATCTAAGACTCATACGCCCATTAATTGCTAATGAAAGTTGCTTAGCTTGTCATGCTAATGCTAAAGAAGGTGATGTTTTAGGGGTTATGGATATGTATAATGACTTAAAACATGTAGATGATGATTTGGCAAGTTCAGCTAGAACCTATATTGTGATTTTTAGTATAGCTTTACTTTTTACTGTTTTTGCTGTACTTTATATCTTGAAAATAGTTGTGGGTAATCCTGTTTTAGATCTTTTAAAACACGCTAAAGAATTGGCTAGTGGCGATGGAGATTTACGCGCAAGAATTAACATAAAAAGCACCGATGAAATAGGTAAGGCTTGTACTTATATTAATCAATTTATTGAAAAAATTCAAAATGCAGTGATTTCTACCAATGAAAATTCTCAAATGGTAGATAAACAATCTAAACTTTTAAATGCCAATGCACTTGATCTAGCAAATAGAACTAAAGAAGGCCATACAAAAACTGATGAATCTTATCATTTAAGCGAGCAAATACATACAGAATTGCAAGATCTTGCTGAACTTTCAAACAATGCAAATAAGGCAAATACAAAATCTTTTGAAGTTTTAAACACTATGCTTGATTCACTAAATCAGGTAGTTGACAAAGTAAGAGTTGTTGCAGAAAATGAAGATGTGTTATCTCAAAAAGTTGAAGTTATGGAAAAACAAGCAGAAGAGATTAAAAAAGCTTCTGATATGATGGGAGAAATAGCTGATAAAACTAATCTTTTATCATTAAATGCAGGTATTGAAGCAGCACGTGCTGGGGAATTTGGTCGCGGTTTTTCAGTTATTGCTGAAGATGTAAGAAATCTTGCTCAAAACTCAGAAGAATTTTTAAAAAATATTGCTATTGTGACCAAGCAATTAGTAGATAGTATTAATGAAGTTTCCAAAGAGTTAAAACACAATGCTAAAGAAATTAATTCTTTAAATCAAGATGCAAAAGATCTTGTAGAAGGAACTAATGAAGTAAAAGTTTGCAATGAAAATGCAAGAGATTTAGCAAATGCTTGTATGCAAAAAATCTCAAGTACACAAGAAACTTTACAATCTTTGCTTGATAAAATGCAAGAAACAGTAAAATTAAGCGACAAAAATGAAGAAATTTCAAAAATTTTACTTGATGTTGCTCATGAGTTAAATGTAGTTTGTCAAAATTTAGAAGATGAATTAAAACATTTTCATGTATAAGGAGAATCAAAATGAAAAAAATAATTACATTAAGTATAGCAGGCTTAGCTATTTTTAGTGGGTGTTCTGTGGCAAATTTAAGTGTTGATGATTTACAAAATAAAGAATTTACCATAAGTTCTTATGAAGCTAATGGAAAAAGCTATGAACTTCCTCAAAATTCTAAAGCAAGCATTAGTTTTGATAATAAGGACAAAAGAGTTTTTGGTATTTCAGGATGTAATAGATTTTTTGGAAACTATAAAGATCAAGGAAATAGCATTAAAATAGAAGATAATCTTGCTTCAACAAAAATGCTTTGTGATCAAGAATCTATGAAATTTGAAGATAATTTCTTAAGAAATTTCAACGGAGATTTTCAAATTACTAGCGATGATGATGGAATTGTTTTGGAAAATAAAAAAATGAAAGTATATTTAAAATAAGCCTAAAGGCTTATTTTAAATGCTCTAATATATTCTCACAAACCTTTCTAGGTTCTTTTGCTTTATAAATAGGTCTTCCAACCACGATAAAATCTGACAAATTATCCTTAGCACACTGTATATCAGCTACTCTTTTTTGATCGTCTGAATTTTCTTTAAATGGACGAATTCCAGGGGTTAATGTGATAAAATTTGAATTAGTGTTTTCTTTTATCAATAAACTTTCATATACCGAACAAACCATACCATCAAGACCACTTTCATAGCTAATTTTAGAAAAATCCTTAACGGCTTGTTTGATATCTTGTTTATATACACTAAAAAATTCTTGCTCATCAAAACTAGTTAAAGCAGACACAGCAAGCACCAAAGGTCTTTTACTTAAAGCGTTTAAACGCTCCATAATCATACACATAGCACTTTTACCTGCACTTGCATGGATATTAAACATATCTACATCAAGCTTAGCAAGTTCTTCGCAAGCATCTGCCATAGTATTTGGTATATCATAAAGCTTTAAATCTAAAAAGATTTTAAAATCATCCACTTTTTTAATCGCCTCTAAAAGCTTTATTCCATCTCTTAAATATGATCTAAGCCCTATTTTAACCCAAAGATCTAAACCTTTTAATTCTTTAGCTAATTTTATACATTCATCATAACTTGCTACATCAAAAGCTACACAAAGCTTCATTGTTCTTCCTTGTTGATTTTATCTAGTACTCCATTGATAAATTTAGGAGCATTATCTCCTGCCATTTCTTTTGCAAGCTCTATAGCTTCATTAATAACAATCGCTTTTTGTGTAGATGTAAATAAAATCTCATAAGCACCCAAACGCAAAATAGCCTTTTCTATATTAGCTACTCCATCTAACTTATGCTCTTTTAAACACTCATTAATTTTCTCATCAAGCAAAGCAAGTTGCTCATTAATACCATTATATAAATCTAGAGTGAATTTTCTTTGGTCATTGCGAATTTTTTTCTCATCTAAAAATTCATTGATAAAATCTTTATTTTCTTGGTTTAACTGTGCTGCATAAAGCAAAGAAACAATACTCTGTCTTACTTGGTGTCTAGTAGCCATTTTAAACCTTAATTTTTTGGATTAAATTAAGCATTTCAACTACAGTAAGCATAGCTTCAAAGCCTTTATTACCTGCTTTACTACCTGCTCTTTCTATAGCTTGCTCTAAAGTATCGGTTGTTAAAACTCCAAAGCTTACAGGCACATTAGCTCCAAGCCCTACGCTTGCTATACCTTTGGTAGTTTCAGCTGCTACATAATCAAAATGTGGTGTACTTCCACGAATTACCGCTCCAACACAACAAATTCCATCAAATTTTTTACTCTCACAAGCTTGTTTTAATGCAAAAGGAATTTCAAAAGCACCTGGCACTAAAATAAGACTTAAGTTTTCTTCCTTACCCCCATGTCTTAAAAAAGCATCTTTAGCACCTTCAACTAAACGATCTGTGATGATATGATTAAATCTTGCATTGATAATCGCAATTTTCTCATCACCTTTTAAACTTAAATTTCCTTCTATTATATTCATAATTTTCCTTTTTAAATGATTTCTTGAATTTTTAAAAGCGTATTTACGCAGTTTTTAAGTCTTGAAAGATCAAGCATATTTGGTCCATCGCATAAAGCTTTGCAAGGATCAATGTGCGTTTCAAAGAAAAATCCATCTATACCTACACTAGCAGCAGCTCTTGCTAAAGGCTCTACAAATTCACTTTTGCCTCCACTACTTCCACCATTTGCTCCTGGCATTTGCACACTATGAGTAGCATCAAAAATAACTGGAGCATATTTTCTCATGATAACCAAACTTCTCATATCTACAACTAAATTTCCATAGCCAAAACTCGAACCTCTCTCAGCTACAAAAACCCCATTTTCTTTGGCTATTTCAAAACCTTCTTCGTTGATGCCTCTAGTTTGTAAAATTTTAGCTACACTATATTTAATATCTTCAGGATTTAAAAATTGTCCCTTTTTTACATTTACCTTAGCCTTTGTTTTAGCAGCAGCTACTAATAAATCAGTTTGCCTGCATAAAAAGGCTGGAATTTGTAAAACATCTACAACCTCAGCCGCAACACTTGCCTGAGAACTCTCATGAATATCAGTAAGAATTTGCATACCAAATTTATCTTTCACTTTTTGCAAAATTTCCAAACCTTTTTCAAGACCTGGTCCTCTAAAACTATTAATACTAGTTCTATTTGCTTTATCAAAACTTGATTTAAAATAAAAATCAATTCTATCATCTTTTAAAAAGCATTCAAGCTCTTGCGCTACCTTAAAGACTAGTTCTTCATTTTCTATCACACAAGGCCCTGCTATTAGTATCATTTTTTTCATCATTTTTCCTTGTTTTTTATTATTTTACTTTATTTTTATTATTTTCTTCAAGAGGGAAAACAAAATTTAAAATAATAGCTGTAATCCCACCTGCTGCAATCCCTGAAGAAAATAAAGTTTTAAACCACATTGGCATAAATTCTAAAATATCAGGATTATTAGAAACTCCAAGCCCTATACCTAAACTCATAGCTATAATGATAATGGAGCGACGATTTAAATTTTCTTTAGAAATAATTCTAACACCCGTTGCGGCTATAGTACCAAACATTACTAAAGTTGCTCCACCTAAAATAGGTTCTGGAATTTGCAAAGTAATATCAGCCACAATAGGAAATAAACCCAAAATCATCAACATAAAAGCTACAATAAACCCCACATAGCGACTTGCAACACCCGTTAAAGCTATAACGCCATTATTTTGCCCAAAACATGAATTTGGAAAAGTATTAAAAAAGGCTGAAACAAAGGAATTAAAACCATTTGCTAAAACCCCACCTTTTAATCTTTTTGCATAAAGTTCACCTTTAACCGGCTGATTGGAAACTTCGCTAGTAGCACTAATATCACCAATAGTTTCTAAAGAAGTTACCATAAAAACCAAGATCAAAGGCAAAATGAGATTATAATCAATACTCAAACCATAATGCAAAGGATCAGGTAAAAACACTAAAGGCAAATTTTCATTAAAATCAAAGCTAAAATTTTCAAAAGTCATAGCTACTAAAAGCCCTATTATCATAGCTATAAATAAAGAAGAAATTCTTATATAGGCATTATTAAAACGATTTAAAACAATAATACTTAAAATTACAACTCCGGCTAATAATAAATTTTGCAAAGAACCAAACTCACCACTTGCTTTAGCCGCAAATCCACCCCCTGCACTTACAAGGCCAACATTAATCAAACTAAGACCTATAATCATCACTACTATACCAGAAACCAAAGGCGAAATCACTCTTCTTACAAAAGGTAAAATTTGAGAAATAATCATTTCAGTAGTAGAACAAAGCATCAAAGTGCCAAAAATAGCTCCAAGCATTGCTTCTTGCGATAAACCATTATTTTTTAAAACAAGCCCACCTAAAATAATAGGCGCAACAAAGTTAAAACTAGTCCCTTGAATAGATAAAAGTCCGCTCCCTATAGGACCCCAAGTTTTAATCTGCAAAAGCGAAGCAACACCTGAAGCAAAAAGTGACATACATATAATTCTAGCTGTATTAGTATCATCTATTCCAAGACCCTTGCAAATTAACAAAGCAGGTGTAATCACAGCCACAAACATAGCCATCAAATGCACTAATGCAGCAAAAAACGCCTTAGCAAAAGGTGGTTTATCTTCTAAACCATAAATTAAATCTGCTTTATTTTCCATTTTTCTTTCCTTTTGTTTGCTTACTAACCAAAATAATTCCTCCTAAAATAATGCTAAAAATTCCTATAAAAACCATAAAACTAGGAAATTCATCTCCTAATAATATGCCCAAAAATAAAGTAAAAACTACATCTATATAACTAACTCCTGCAACAATCCCTGCCTTTTTTGCTACACCATAAGCTTTAGTAACATGAATTTGATACATTGCTCCAAAAATTCCCATCAAAACAATAAAAATCCAAGCTTTAAGACTAGGCATAACAAAAGGAGCAATTAAAAAATCAAGCTCTTTTATTTCATAAAAAGAACCTATAATCATAGACATTAAAGGCATAAGAGTACCAATTAAAACAAAAGATAAAGCTATAAAAGGTGCTGGGTATGATTTTCTAAGCTCTCTTACACTAGTTAGCGCTAAAGCTGCACAAAAACCACTTAAAATTCCTAAAATACTATTTTTTAAATCAAAACCTGAATGCATAGTGCTATCTGCAAAAGGTTGACAAATTAACAACACTCCTATAAAAGCGATCAAAATCCCAAAACAAGCTTTTATTCCTAAACTTTCTTTAAAAAACAAAAAAGCAATCAAAGCTATAAAAATAGGTGCTGTTTTTTGAAAAGCAAAAGCACCGCCTAATGAAATATTAGAAACATTATAAAAGAAAAGATATAAAGCAATCGTTCCTATAATACCTCTAAAAATAAGCAGTCCAAGATGTCCGCCACTTTTATGAAAATTTAATTTTGAAAGCGCATAAAGCATAAAAGCTGTTCCTATAATATTTCTAAAAAACATAATTTCAATCGATGATAATTCTTCACTAAGAATTTTTGCACAAGCACCTACAAGTGCAAATTCTATGGAAGCAATAATCATAAAATATATACCTAAATTCTTTTTAACTATTCTTAACATATAAATTCCATATAAAAATTCCCGTTATTTTAGTCTTTTTTGCTTAATTTTAAGGCAATTTTTATATAATCACAAATAAAAATTTAAAAAATGAGTATTAATGCAAAGTATTATTTTAATAGGAAAACCAAATGTTGGTAAATCAAGTCTTTTTAATAGACTTGCAAAAAAACGCATTGCGATAACTAGTGACATAAGCGGAACTACAAGAGATACTAACAAAATAGAAGTAGAAATTGATGGCAAAAAAGCTTTATTGATAGATAGTGGTGGGCTTGATGAGAGCAATGAGCTTTTTAAAAATGTCAAAGCAAATTCGCTTAAAGCTGCTAAAAATAGCGATATTATCTTTTATATGGTGGATGGTAAATTTTTACCTGATGATGAAGATAAAGCATTTTTTTATGAAATGAAAAAACTTAACAAACCCATAGCTTTAGTAATCAATAAAGTCGATAACAAAAAAGACGAAGAAAGATCTTGGGAATTTTCTAATTTTGGAGTAAAAGAAGTTTTTAACATCTCGGTTACACATAATATAGGCATTGATGAGCTTTGTATGTGGGCTGGTAAGTTTTTAAATGAAAGTTATTTAAATGCAGATGAAGAAGAAGACTTTGAAAGTTATTTAGAAAATTTTGATGAAAATAGCGGAGATTTTAAGCTAAAAACCATCAATGAAAATCATATTAAAGTGGGAATTATCGGCAGGGTAAATGTAGGAAAATCAAGTCTTTTAAATGCCTTAGTTAAAGAAGAACGTAGCGTGGTAAGTAATATAGCAGGTACTACGATCGATCCTGTTAATGAAAGCATTATACATAAAGATAAAATCATCGAATTTGTAGACACTGCAGGTATTAGAAAACGTGGGAAAATACAAGGCTTAGAGCGTTATGCACTAAATAGAACTGAATATGCCCTAGCTAATGCTCAAATTGCACTTTTAGTGCTAGATGCGGCTGAAGGTTTTAACGAGCTTGATGAGCGTATTGCAGGACTTGCTGCTAAGCATTGTTTAGGTGTGATTATCGTGCTTAATAAATGGGATAAAAGTGAGCTTGATTTTGATAAAACTTTAAAAGAATTAAAACTAGATCGTTTTAAATTTCTAGCTTATGCACCCGTTGTAAGTGTATCAGCTTTAAGCGGAAAAAGAGTGCATGTACTTTTGGATAAAATTTTAGAAGTTTTTGCAAATTTCACACAAAAAATTCCAACTGCAAAATTAAATGCCTTGGTAGAAGAAGCCACTAAAGCCCACCCACTACCACATGATTATGGTAAATTAGTAAAAATTTATTATGCGGTTCAATATGACTTAGCACCTCCAAAAATAGCTCTAATTATGAATAGACCAAAAGCTTTGCATTTTAGTTATAAACGATATTTACAAAACCAAATTAGAAAACAATTTAACTTTGAAGGTGTTCCTTTGATTTTAGCTTCAAGAAAAAAAGGTAGCAAAGATGAACAAGAAGGATAATCTCCTTTTTGTAGGCTTTATGGGCTGTGGTAAAACAACCATAGCAAGGACTTATGCAAAAAAATATGATAAATTCTTTTTAGATACAGACAGTTTAATCAAAGAAAAATTTAATCTTGAAATTAATGATTTTTTCAAAACATATGGAGAAAAAAAATTCCGCAAGGAAGAGCAAAAAATAGCTTTGTTTTTACATTGTTTGCAAAATTGCTCTATTGCAAGTGGCGGTGGCTTCATAGAACAAAAAAAATTAAAAAATATTGGTACTATCGTTTACTTAAAAGCGAGTTTTGATTATCTTTTACAAAGATTAAACAAGGAGGGATTAACCACTAGACCTTTACTTGCAAATACAAATAATGCCAAAATTCTTTTTGATCAAAGAGTAAAAAAATATGAAAAAAAAGCAAACATTACTATAAATATTGAAAATAAAAGCATTAACGAGATTATTAAAGAAATTAAAAAAGAGGTGAAATGAGAGTTATTACAGGATTGCAACCAAGCGGGGATTTGCATATAGGAAATTATTTTGGCTCTATAAAACAAATGCTAAATATGCAAGAAGAAAATCAAATGTATATGTTTATAGCAAATTATCATGCCATGACTTCAAGTTTTGATGGAGAAAAACTTAAACAAAATTCACTTAAGGCTGCGGCAGCTTTTTTAAGTTTAGGGATTGATCCGCAAAAAAGCGTGTTTTGGCTACAAAGTGATGTAAAAGAAGTGATGGAGTTTTATTGGATTCTATCTCAATTTACCCCAATGGGACTTTTAGAAAGAGCGCATAGTTATAAAGATAAAATTGCCAAAGGTTTAAATGCTAATCATGGACTTTTTTCCTATCCTGTTTTAATGGCTGCAGATATTTTACTTTTCAATGCTCAAATAGTTCCTGTAGGTAAAGATCAAATTCAACACGTTGAAATAGCAAGAGATATAGCCTTAAAAGTAAATAATGAATGGGGTGAAATTTTTACCCTACCTCAAGCTAAAGTTAATGATGAAGTTGCGGTAGTACCTGGTACTGATGGAGCCAAAATGAGCAAGTCTTATCAAAATACAATCGATATTTTTAATACACCAAAAGCTATTAAAAAACAAATTTCATCTATTGTCACAGATAGTACGGCTTTAGAAGATCCAAAAGATTGGCAAAATTGTAATGTATTTAAAATCGCAAAATTATTTTTAGACAATACAAAACAAGAGGCTTTAAAAAGTCGCTATGAAAAAGGTGGCGAAGGCTATGGACATTTTAAAATGTATCTAAATGAAATCATTAGTGAGTATTTTGCCTCGGCTAAGGAAGAATATGAAAAATTACTAGCTAATCCTTCTAAAATTGAAGAGATTTTAGAATTTGGAGCAAGCAAAGCAAAAAAACAAGCCCAAGAAACAATGGAAAAAATTTATGCTAAAATAGGACTATAAAAGGAGCTAGAATGTTAGATTTAAAACTTTTGCAAAATAATTTTGATGAAATTGCACAAAAACTAAAAGCTAAAAAAGTGGATGAAAATTTACTTAAAGAGCTGAGTGATTTATTTATAAATTTAAAAAAAGAAAAAGCACTTTTAGAAGAATTTCAAGCTTTTCAAAATAAATTTAGTAAAGAACTTGCAACAGCGCAAGATAAAGAAAGTTTAAAAGCGCAACTAAGTCAAAATAAAGAAAAAATTAATACTCAATCAAAAATCGTTAGCACACTAGAAGAAAAATTAGAACAAATTGCCCTAGCAATACCAAATATCCCTGATGATTGTGTGCCTTTTGGAGAAGATGAGGATGAGAATGTAGAATTAAAAAAAATTCTGACTCCACCAAGCTTTGATTTTGAAATCAAAGAACATCATGATTTGGGAGAAAAGTTAAATTGGCTTGATTTTGCTAGAGGGGTTAAAATCTCACAAAGTCGCTTTTGTGTACTTAAAAATGAGGGAGCTTTGCTAAGCAGAGCTTTAGTAAATTATATGATAGATTTTAATAGAAGTAGAGGTTTTGAATTAGTTAATGTACCATTTTTAGTAAATAGTACAACCATGTATGGCACTGGACAACTTCCTAAATTTAAAGACGATATGTATAAGATAGAAAATGATGATTTATACCTCATCTCAACCTCTGAGATCCCCGTAACTAATCTTTATTCTAATGAAATTTTAACTCAAGAAGAATTACCTTTAAAAATGACTTGTTATAGTGCTTGTTTTAGACAAGAAGCAGGAAGTGCAGGTAGAGATACAAGGGGTATTATAAGACAACATCAATTTGAAAAAGTGGAACTTGTTAGCATATGCAAGCCTGACCAAAGTGAATTGATGTTTGAAGAAATGCTAAATTGTGCTAGTGATTTGCTAAGTTCTTTAGGTCTAGCACATAGACATTTGATGCTTTGTACTGGAGATTTAGGTTTTTCAGCTGCTAAAACAGTAGATTTAGAAGTTTGGCTTCCATCACAAAATAAATACCGTGAAATTAGCTCTGTGTCAAATTGCAAAGATTTTCAAGCAAGACGTGCAAAAATTCGCTTTAAAAATGATAAAGGCAAAAACGAATTGGTTCACACACTTAATGGTTCTTCATTAGCTGTTGGTAGAACGTTGGTAGCTATTATGGAAAATTATCAAGAAAAAGATGGAAATATAAGAATTCCTGATGTGTTAAGAAAATACTTTTAAGAGGGAACATGGCTGAAGAAGTAGCACTAGAAAAACAATTTTCAGATCTTGATGAAAATCCAGGAGTGGAAGAGCAAACCATTCCTCCTGGAATAATTCCTCCTGAACTAGAAGAAGAAAGTACTTTCCAAAGAGTAGAAGATGAACCTCAAACACCACAACATGAGGAAAAGAAAAAATATTTTGATAAAAAATTCATTATTTTAATTTCAGCACTTGGAAGTCTTGCTTTAATACTACTTATAGTCTTAATTTTACTCATAATTTTCAAAGAAGACAAAAAATCCGTTTTAAATACTCAAGTCTTAGATGACAATGCTAGCACAAGCATCACAAAAGTAAAACAATCAGCATTAGATCTTGTAGTACAAAAAGCTAATTTATTATACGAAAAAGGTGATGTAGAAAGTGCTCTAGAACTTTATAATAACATTAATATTTTTAATCAATCTTTATCTAGCTATAATCTTGGCGTAGCCCAAATGAAACAAAAAGATTATATTAGTGCTATAGAAAATTTCAAACAATCTTTAGAATTAGAAGAACACAAAGTAGCAGCGGCAATTAATTTAGCAGTATGTTATTTTTATCTAGGAGATAAAACAAAATTTGATTATTATATCGACCTTGCAAAGGTATATCTTCCTCAAGACTCAAAATCTTCACTATATGATTATTATCTTGGTTTAATTAATTATTACCAAGGCTATTTTCCAGAAGCATTACAAATGTTTATGAAAGTTAACAGTCAGTCATACAAAGACAAATCTTATTATCTTAGTGGGAAAATTTATTCCGCTTTACAATCCGAAAAATATGCAATTGATTTCTTATCAAAACAAGAAGAATATGATGTTAATCTTCCTCTAGGATTACTATATGCTAGAATTGGAGACTATTCTAAAGCAAAAGAACATCTAGAAAAATCTAGCAAAATTGACGCCCATAAAACAAGGAGTCAAGTTGCTCTATCTTTAGTAGAATTAAAAACAGGGCAATATGATAGCGGAGCTCAGATTTTAAAAGCTTTATATATAAAAGACAAAGATATAGGAGCAAAATACTATAATATCAAAACGAGACTAAAAAGGAATTTTTCAAATATTGATATAGCTCAGCAAAATTTTGCTAAAAGGCTAATTACAGGAAAACAGCAAATTTATGACTTGTTATTTTATTTTGCACCTTATCGTGTTTTTGACATAAAACAAAGCATGGAGCTTATCACAAAAGCTGACTTGGGAAATTTTATACAAGGCTATGAGTATGAAAATGAATTACTTGTTAGAAGTAGAGCTTTATCTGGGGTGAATGTTGAATTATCTAATGCCATCAATTTAGCTTTTAATTTTCATTTAAGAGAAGCAAACCAAGAATTTAAAAACTTAAGTGAAATTTACCATGCCCATGATGTAATTCATTATAATCTTGCACTAACCTATGCACAATTACAAGATTATAACAATGCCTATAAACATTTTTCAACCGCTTACCACTTAAATCCAAAAAATTATATAGCTGGAATATTTGCTATTTTTTGTATGGATTTAATAAAAAAAGATTCTACAAAATTAATTAATGAATTTTTAGAAAATTTACAAGCAGATAGCACTATTGATCAAAATAACAATATTTATAAATATTTATTATATCTATCTAGAAATGACTATACCTCTATGATTCCTTACTTAGATAATCTTCCAAATAAAAAATCAACACCTTTGGAATTAATGTTTACTATTATAGCTGCAAATGGAAATAGCTTAGATAGCCTTAGAAATCAAAAAATCAAGGAACTAAAGGATTTACTTAGTGAGGATATTATCAGCAACATTTTATATTTTAATTCTAAAAATATGGAGCTTGATATTAAAGAATATGCCAAGCAAGCTCAAATATATTTCTTAAATGCAAAATTGGATTTTAATTCTTTATTTGGTGGATCTGGTATAGTTAAAGATAGTTACGTAACACTTATGCAAATCACAGGCCTACTTAATCATGTTAGAAATGATATCAAAAAAAGACTTGCCACGAGTAGTAAAAACTCCATTGGTTTGATTTTTGCACTAGCTTATATCGATATTTTTGCAAAAGAATACCAAGAAGCATACACACTTTATAATATTTTAATTGATGATTATAAAATTAAAGATGCTCAAACTTTATTTTTAGCTGCAGTTGCTGCAATAGGCTCAAATAATCCAAATTCAGCTATTGCTTTACTAGAACTTGCAAGATTAGAAAACGAGGAAACTTTGGAAGCAAGGCTTGCTTTGGGACTTTTATACCATGAAGTACAAAATATAGAACCGGCTATATTTCAATACGAAAAAGTAGGGAACGATTTTAAAAGTAAATTTTTCACATTTGATATTAAAAATTAATATTTTCTTAATCATAAGAAAATATTAATTAATATAAAAATATTTCTGATTATTAAAAATATATGAATTCAATTAATAAAGAAGTGGCTCCGGATGTAGGATTCGAACCTACGACCAATCGGTTAACAGCCGACTACTCTACCGCTGAGCTAATCCGGAACATCAATAAATAAGAAATGGTATTATATAAGAAAAAAACATTCTTGTCAAGAGTTTTTTTGCAAAAAATTATATTTTTTTGTAAAAATTTACTCCTGCTAAATTTTTTACAATAACTTTTTGCTCTTTGATTAATTTTTCTAATATATCTTTACTGTATTGACTAAATTTATTTTCTATATCAAATTCACTTTGCGCTCTAAGCTGCAACATCTTCAAAAGCTCATGAGAATTAAAATCAATCTTTTCACCTTTATAGCAATGTTTAGCAAGCACAACAGGCACATTAGTAATATGCATACTTAATTCTTCCAGCTTTTCCAAAGATATCCCTTTAACAGGATAAGCAGGCGGTCTATCTATAGTGCTAAAATCTACTCTTGATGGTTTTATTTTACCAAATGCTTCATTTAAAGCTAATATTTCTTCTTTATTATCATTTAAACCTTGTACAATCAACACTTCCATGATAAGTTCACCCAAAAATTTCTCTCTAAAGGCGATCATTTTTTCTATCATTGTTTCAAGTTTAATTTGCTTTAAAGCCCTATCTATTCTATAAAATGTTTTTTCTATAGCACTATCAAGACTAAATTTAACTACATCAATATCCATTAAAGCATCAAATGCATTTATATTTAATACACCACTACCATTACTTAAAATTAAGAGTTTTTTATCTTTCTTTATTTTATTTAACTCACAAACTAATTCTTTTAAATAAGGATATAAACTAGGCTCACCATTTGCAGTTAGTGTAAGAAAATCAAATTTCACATTACTAGCTAAAGCTTGTTTTACTTGTTGTATAATCTCTTGAATTTTTGGATATATCAAAGATTTCTCTATAGGTTTTGCAGCTTGCAATTCACAGTATACACAATCAAAATTACATTGTTTTTGATTTGGACTTAAATCAATCCCTAAAGAAAGTCCAAATCTTCTTGAGCTTATAGGACCAAAGGTGATTTTATTCACTTTTTAGATTTCTCTTGAACTAGCTTGATAAAATATTTAGCATTTTCAACAGGAATATCAGGTAAAATTCCATGTCCGAGATTAAAAATATGTGCACCATCTTGCATAATATTTAAAATTTTATCTACGCCTTGTTTAATTGCTTTTTTATCATATAATCTACAAGGCTCCATATTACCCTGCAAAGTATATTTAGTGCCTAGTTTTTCCTTAGCTAATTCTAAAGGGGTGCTCCAATCTACACCAAAGACATCAAAATTTCCACTTATATCATCTAAGAACCCACTTATCCCCTTAGGAAATAAAATCACAGGGATATGCGGATATTTTTCCTTTATAAAATCAGCAATTTCAAGCATATATTTAAAAGAAAACTCAAAAAACATTTCTTTTTCTAAAGCGCTTGCCCAACTATCAAATATCTGTACAGCATTAGCACCTGCTCTAATTTGCTCTTGAATATAATACTTTAAAGCCAAAGTAAGTTTAGATAAAATTTGATGTAATAATTCAGGATTTTGATAAACTAATTTTTTACATTTTGCATAATTTTTACTACCACTACCCTCTATCATATAGGTAGCAATAGTCCAAGGACTTCCACAAAAACCAATCAAAGCTTTATCTAGTGCAAGTTTTTCTCTAGTAAGCGCTAGTGCATCATAAACATAAGAAAGTTTTTTAACACTTTTTTCAATATCTAATCTTTCCAATTCTTCTTTTGTTTTAATAGGATTTAAAAATACTGGCCCTTCGCCTTTTTCAAATTTTAAATCCATGCCCATTTCTAAAGGTACTACTAAAATATCTGAAAAAATAATAGCTGCATCAACACCCAAAATATCTACTGGTTGTAAAGTAACTTCACTTGCTTTTTTATAATCCTTACAAAGTGATAAAAAGTCTCCAGCACTTGCTCTAACTTCCATGTACTCAGGCAGATATCTTCCTGCTTGACGCATCATCCAAACTGGAGTATAAGGGGTTGATTTTTTAAAACACGCATCAATAAAAATCATTTTTATTCCTTATTTTAATGATCACTTTTGTGTAAAAAATAAAGTCCTATACAAAGAGCCAAAATAGAACCTGCAAGATAAGTCATATCTAAAACTGTATTTAGTTGCATTTGTAGAATTCTTTGGAAAAAATTTACAACTAAGACCATAATAATTACTTTTGCAAGTTTATCTTTTAGTTGATCTAAACTGTGTACTTCTAAAACTTTTGATTGCTTAGTTTGTTTAAATTCTTCTATTTCGCTAATAAAAAGTTCATAAATTCCAAAAGAGAAAATAAATAAAACCAAAGCCATTAAATATAAATCTACAGCTCCTATAATCAAACCAACAATATCTTCATGCAAATCCACTGTAGAATTAGGCAACATAAAATACTCAAATACATATTTTAAAACCTTAATCACATCATAACTTGCAATAAAAAATAAAACAAAAGCTCCTATTAAACCAAAAATTACAGGTAAAATAGTAACCAAACGACTTTTAACTAATAAATTTTCAAAAAATCTTTCTAACATTTTTCTCCTTTTTAAACTAACTCTAGCCATTTTTGTGCAATACGCACTGCATTTGTAGCAGCTCCTACACGAATTTGATCAGCCACGCACCATAAATGTAAAATGTTTTTATGATTAATATCACGTCTAATTCTTCCTACATAAGTTTCATTAGCATCGCTTGTAAAAAGTGGCATAGGATATTTTTTATTTTCTATATCATCAATCACAACAACACTTGGTGCTTTAGAAAGTATCTCTCTAACTTTAACAACATCAACATCTTTTTCAAAATGCATAGTAATAGCCTCACTATGACTTCTAAGCACAGGAACTCTTACGCAAGTTGCTGAAATTTCAAGTTTTTTATGCAATATTTTTTGCGTTTCATTTACCATTTTTAATTCTTCTTTAGTGTAGCCATTTTCACTAAAAACATCTATTTGAGGAATTAAATTTAAAGCTAAGGTATATGGAAAAGTTTTTGCTTCAAATTCATCTAATTTAAAAGCAAAAAAACTTTGCATTCCTTGAACTAATTCTTCCATACCTTCTTTACCCGCACCACTTGCTGCTTGATAAGTACTTACATCTACTCTTTTTAGATTAAATACATCATCAAGTGGTTTTAAAACATGCACCATTTGTATAGTGGAGCAATTTGGATTAGCAATAATTCCTGTTTTTTCCCAATCTTTAATATCTTCACTATTACATTCAGGAACCACCAAAGGAACATTCTCATCCATTCTAAAATGGCTAGTATTATCAATCACCACAGCACCACATTCTACTGCATATTTTGCATACTCAGCGCTTATATTTCCTCCAGCACTAAAAAAAGCAATATCCACAGGATTTTCTTTAAAAACACTTGGAGTTAATTCTTTTACTTTATAACTTTTTCCTCTAAATTCTACTTCACTACCTGCACTTTTTGCACTTGCTAATGGTAAAATACTTTCAACTGGAAAATCAAGCTCATCTAAAACATTTAAAAGTTCTTCGCCAACCGCTCCTGTTGCACCTACAATAGCTATTTTTTTCATTGTCCGTCCTTTTTAAGTAATATTGTATTTTTTCATTTTTTCGCTAAAAATTTTCTCGCTCATCCCTATAAGCTTAGCCGCCTCTGTAATATCTTGTGAATTTTTTAAAGCTTCTAAAATTAATTCTTTTTCAAGATTTTTAATATCTTTACTTTTTCTACTTTCTAAAAATAAATCTTGGGCGCTAATCTCATCATTTTCACTTAAAATACACGCTCTTTGTATAATAGAAATCAACTCTCTAATATTACCTGGAAAATCATAAGCTAGCAAAGCATCTTGTGCTTCTTGACTTAAAGTTTTTTCATTAAAATCATATTCTTTACATGTATCAAGTAATACCTTTTGTGCAATTTGCAAAATTTCTTCTTGACGCTCTCTTAGCGGTGGTATATTAATAGGAATAGTATTAAGTCTATAATATAAATCTTGTCTGAATTCATTATCTGCAATCTTTTTTTCTATATGAGCATTAGTTGCACTAATAATTCTTACATCAATCTTTATACTTTTAGTACTTCCTAATCTTGTAATTTCTTTTTCCTGCAAAGCTCTTAATAATTTTGCTTGAATTTCATAAGGCATTTCACCTATTTCATCTAAAAACAAAGTACCTTCATTAGCAAGCTCAAACAAACCTATTTTAGTAGTATTAGCATCAGTAAATGCACCTTTTTCAAAACCAAATAGCTCACTTTCTATTAAATTTGATGGAATCGCTGCCATATTAATTGCCACAAAGGGCTTTTGTGCTCTTTTTGAATTTTTATGCACAAAATTTGCAAAAACTTCTTTACCTACTCCACTTTCTCCAAAAAAAAGCACACTTGCATCTGTCTTAGCAGCTTTAGTGGCCAATTTTAAACAATCTTCCAAAGCCTTAGAAGTGCCATAAAAATCTTGATTTTCTTCTTTTTTAATAGTCTTTTTATTTGTTTTTTTAGAAGTCTTTTCTTGGATTATTTTTGCACGTTTTATCGCAGTTACTAAAGTATTAATATCAAATGGTTTTACTAGAAAATCTTTTACTCCAAGTCTTACTGCTTCTATGGCACGATTTAGTGTTGCATTACCTGTGATAATAATAAAATCATATTTATTCTCACAAGCTTGCACAAATTCAATACCATCCATACCCGGCATATTAATATCTGTAATAATCAAATCAACATCATCATTTAGTTTTTTTAAAGCTTCAGTTGCTGATTTATAAGATTTTATAGCAAATTCTTCATACTCACTCAAAGCAATTTCAAGTGATTTTCTCATATTTATATCATCTTCAACTATAACTAAATTCATTTCAAACCTTAAGCTAAAATACCTTTTTTGGGACCACTTTTACCATGGCATTCTTTATATTTTTTACCACTACCGCAAGGACAAGGTGAATTTCTAGGTACTTTAGTAATTTGTGCTTCACCGTTTTCATCAACACCACTTTCTGTGGTATTAGCTAAAAACTGCTCATTTTGCTCATGGCTTTTTTCTTCAAAATTTTGTGCTTCTTTTTGAGTAAAAACTACATTAAATAACAATTTTAAACTATCAAATTTAACACGCTCAACAAGCTCCATGAAAAGATTATAACTTTCTTTTTTATATTCTACTAAAGGATCTTTTTGATTATAACTTCTTAAACCTATACCAGTTTTTAAAATATCCATTTGGTATAAATGCTCTCTCCATAGATTATCCAAAATTTGAAGATATAAGATTCTTTCAATTCTTCTAGCTTCCTTATCTTCAATAATACTCATTTTATCTTTGTAAGCTTTTTCTAAAATTTCACTTAATTTATTTTCTGCTTCAATTACACCTAAATCTTTAAAATCAGCTTCGCTAAGCTCAAGATTACACTCATAACTTACTTTTTGCTTTAAGCTTTCAAAATGCTTAACGTCATCTTCAAGTTCTGCATTTAAATAAATTTGGCTTACTAAGTGATTACTATACTCAACAATATTTTTTAAAATTTTATCTTGCAAGTCAAATTCTTCATCTAATAATTCATTTCTATAATTATAAATAGTCTTTCTTTGCTCATTCGCCACATCATCATATTCAAGCAAGTGTTTTCTGCTTTCAAAATGTAAGCTTTCAACTTTTTTTTGCGCATTCTCAACAGCTCTTGTAACAATACGACTTTCTATATGCTCACCCTCTTCTATACCTAATCTTTCCATGATATTTTTAATGCGATCACCACCAAAAATTCTTAAAAGATTATCCTCTAGACTTAAGTAAAATCTACTTACACCAGGATCACCTTGACGTCCTGCACGACCACGAAGTTGATTATCTATTCTTCTACTTTCATGGCGTTCAGTTCCTATAATATAAAGCCCTCCCAAAGCTCTTATTTCATCATCTATTTTTATATCAACCCCACGACCTGCCATATTAGTAGCTATAGTCACTGCACCTTTTTTACCCGCATCTTGAATAATCAAAGCTTCTTGCTCATGATTTTTAGCATTAAGCACATGATGAGGAATGCGTTCTTTTACAAGCATATTATGAAATACTTCACTTCTTTCAATACTTGCAGTTCCTACTAAAACCGGCTGACCTTTTGCATTTGCTTTTTTTATCTCTTCAATAACTGCTTTAAATTTTTCTTCTTGAGTTTTATAAATTAAATCATCTTTATCTATTCTTGCAACCGGTATATTTGTAGGTATAGAAACTACATCTAAATTATATATTTGAGAAAATTCCGTTGCCTCAGTTTGTGCAGTACCTGTCATACCTGCTAATTTTTTATACATTCTGAAATAATTTTGGAAAGTAATATCTGCTAAAGTTTGACTTTCTTCTTGAATTTTTACTCCTTCTTTAGCCTCTAATGCTTGGTGCAAACCATCGCTAAAACGTCTTCCTTCACTTAACCTTCCTGTAAATTCATCAACAATTACAACTTCTTTATCTCTTAATACATAATGCACATCTTTTTCAAATAAATTATGTGCTTTTAAAGCCTGATCAAGCTGATGGGCCAATATTGCATTATCTAAACTATATAAATTTTCTACTCCGAATAACTTTTCTGCCTTAGAAATTCCAGCCTCTGTAATCATAATAGTCCTATTTTTCTCATCAACAATAAAATCACCACTTGGTAATTCTTGAGGAGTAGCAGCTGCTTGACCTTTTTGCATCTGTTTTGCTACTTCATTTGCTTTAATATAACCATCTAAAGTTCTATTTGTAGGCCCACTTATAATAAGCGGAGTTCTTGCTTCATCTATTAAAATACTATCTACTTCATCAACTATAACAAAATTATGTTCTCTTTGCACTTTTTCAAGTTTTGAAAATTTCATATTATCGCGCAAATAATCAAAGCCAAATTCATTATTTGTACCATAAGTTATATCACACTCATAAGCTTTTTTATGCGCCTCATCGCTATTTTGCTCTGAAAGTATCACCCCCACACTAAAACCTAAAAAATTATAAATAGCACTCATTTGCTCTGCATCTCTTTTGGCTAGATAATCATTCACAGTAACTACATGTACACCCTTGCCACTCATAGCATTTAATACAACAGGTAAAGTTGCAACCAAAGTTTTACCTTCCCCAGTTTTCATTTCAGCGATTTTTCCCTCATGTAAAACCATACCACCAATTAATTGTACATCAAAATGGCGCATATTAAGCGTTCTTTTTCCTACTTCTCTAACTATTGCAAAAACATCATTTAATATTTGATCTAAAGTTTTTTCTTCTTTTTGAATTTGTGTTTTAAAATCTATAAATACTTGTTTTAATTCATTATCACTTAAATTTTGGTATTTTGACTCTAAAGCATTAATTTGTGCAACTCTCTTTAAATATTTTTTTACTTCTCGATCGTTTTTTGTGCCAAATATTGCTTTAAATACGCTAGAAAACATTTTTTTTACCTTTAATTACAAAAATATATGCTAGATTATACCTTGATTTTAATTAGAACTATATAAAAGTTTTATTTGCATAAATTTTATATAATTTGTTAAATTTTAAAGGATAATTATGAAATATTTTATATTTTTAATGATATTTGCTTATAATATTTTTGCTTTTGATATAAATTTTAAAAATTTTAGCAGTGATTTTGAGCAAAAAGTGCAAAGTAATAATTCTTCGCTAAATTATAAAGGAAATTTTATCATTACTCAAAATAAAGCCTTTTGGAATTACACCAAACCAAATAAAAAGCAAATTTATATCAATCATAAAGAAGTTATTATCATAGAACCTGAATTAGAACAAGCCGTTTATACACAATTGCAAAATTTACCAAATCTTCAAGCAATTTTTAAAAATGCAAAATTAATATCTCACGAAAGCTATGAGGCAAAATACGAAAATATCACATATAATATCAAACTAGAAAACGGTAGTCTTAACAGTATTTCTTATAAAGATGAATTAGGAAATTTGGTCAGTATTTATTTTTACAACCAAAAATTTGATCAAAATATTAACGAAAATATTTTTATACCAAAAATCCCAAGTCATTTTGATATAATCCAATAATCAAAATGGTATCTCTTTAAACAAATCTTGTTCTTTACTTGGTGCTAACATTTGCATTTGTGTATTTTCCATAGTTTTTAAAATCATATCCATGGCTTCTTTGCTTGTATTAACATCTTGATTGAAACTTATATTGCCATCTTTAACACTGCTTGTTTGAGTAGCATTTATATCTTTTGATTGAGTATTATTTTGATCTGAAGTTTTAGTAACTTTAAGAATATTTTGAATTTCTTCTTGCTTAGTGGTTTCTTTTAAATCTTCTTCCTTTTTTTCTAAATCTTTTACAAAACGCTTCAACTCTTCTATATCAAATTGACTCACTGAATTAATTTTTAGAATGTAAATATTTTTTATTTGGGTTTTATATTTTTTATTGCTAAATTTAAGCAAAGTTTCTTTGAAATTGTTTTTTCCCACTTCTGTGAATAAATCTTCATAAAAATAACTAGATACAATAGTATTTAAAGCATCTATAATTTTCTTTTGTTCTAAATTTTCTCCCTCAAAATCTAAAGTCATTTCAATCTTTTTTAGAGTGTTATTTCCAACCTTTGAATATAAATCTGTTCTAAAATCTTCTATGCTTAAAGAATTAGCATAAATACCGCAAAAAGAAAAAAATAAAATTACTACCCATCTCATAATCACTCCCCATTTTCTTCTAAATTTATAAATTTTTCTTGTAGATAAAATCGTTTTACCTCTTTATCAAATTTTAAAATTTTTAAAAAATAATCCTCAAAAGGTATTTTATAATTATATACGATTTTTAAATTACTTGGATTAATGGCTCTTGATAAACATACATATAATTGTCCTTTTTCAAAAATTCCATCAATATCGCATATTAATTTATCTATACTCATACCTTGAGATTTATGGATTGTTATAGCATAAGCTAGTTTTATAGGAAATTGAACAAATTTAGCTTTTATCTTAACTTCTAATTTTTCATCTTTGTCTAACTCATACTCTTCTAAGGTATATTCATATGGTTTTAACCTCAATCTTTCACCGTTATTTTTTTCTATTAGAATATATTCTTGCTCTTTATCTTTTATAAAATCTAAAACAACACCCTGCTCCCCATTATAATAATTTTCTTCTTTATTATTCACACAAAAAATAATTTTAGCGCCTATTTTTAATTTTAATTCATCCAAAGAATTGAGCCCATTAATCCACTGCTCGTAAGTTTTATCATCTAATGTAGAATCTAGTTTTTCAGCTTTTGCCTTAAATACACTTTCTTTGCCTTGTAAAAGATTTAATTTTTCAGTATTAATATAATTAGTTTTTTTATTTGTAGCACACAATAAAGTATACTCATCCATATATTCAAGTAAATTTTTTGAACTAATTAACATTTTTTTAAAGAAATTTAGCATTTCTTTATTTACTTCACCCATTCTAAGAAAAAACAAATATTCATAAAATTGCTTATCTAAAGTTCTTTTTGTAACGCTAAGTTTTAGATTAATAAATTTAAGATCATTCCAGGCTTGCGAAGAAAAAGCATATAAAGTATTTTGAAATAAAGTGCTTTGAATTTGATTTTCTCTATAATTAATCACAGGTGGAAGTTGAAAAAAATCTCCAACTAATAAAATTTTACCATTAAAATCACTTCTTGATAATCTATAATAAATCATTTCCATCAATGAAGCACTCACCATAGAAATTTCATCAATAACCAACAAATCACATTGTTTTAAAATTCTCTTTAATTTTTCTAGTTTATCTTTTTGCTTTCTATCTTCATAATATAACTCATCATAATTTTGGCATCTTTTAAAAGCAAAAAAACTATGTAAAGTAACCCCACCTATATTAAAAGCACTAAGTGCAGTAGAACCCAACACAACGACGATTTTCCCTTGAACTCTATAAGATCTTATAAGTTCCATAGTTAAAAAAGACTTACCAACACCTGCACTACCACTTAAAAATACATTATTATTTTTTAAAAAAAATCTTAAATTATCTACAACTAAATTCAAGTTACTCTTTCACGCAGGATATTATCAACATCATAGGCCTATGCCATTCTTTTTTAAATTCGTTTTTAAATTCAGGAAAAAGATTGATAATTTTATCAGAAGGTTTTGGTTCAATAATATTAGTTATTTTAAAATTATTTTGCAATAAAGTAGATATATAACTTGTTAAAGTACGGTGATATTTAACCACATCCTCACCTAAAAAATTATATTTATTTTTATTCTCATAAAAATAATTTTTAATAGGAAAACATTGAATATCCCCATAATTATCATATATAAAATCTTGAGAAGTATTTGCGGTAAAAACAGGATGCTCAACACTAAAAACCAAACTACCATTTTCATTAAGAAGATTTGAGATGTTAAAAATTAATTTTTCATAATCTTTTATATAGTGAAAAACTAAAGAACTAATAACTATATCAAATTTTATATTTTGCAAATTAATGATTTTATCTATTTCTTCACAAGAATTTCTATAAAAGGATATTTTATTTTTATATTTTTTTGTTTTAATCTTTGCTTTTTCTAACATTCTTAAAGATAAATCAACAGCAATAACTTTTTTAGCACCATTTTCTAAAGCATAAACACTATGCCACCCATATCCACAACCTAAGTCTAATACAATTTTATCTTTTAAACTTGGCAAACACGCTTTAAAATCCTCCCATTCGCCAGCACCATCCAATCCTGCTTTAGATCTTAACATTAAAGCATATTTATCAAAAAAAATATTATCATCATACTTATTATCTAACATCATGCACCCTTATGATAGTATTATTATATCAAAAACCTTTTTTTATTTACCCAAAAAACACCCTACCAACCTACTCCACTTATACTAGATCAAACCTTTAATAAATAATTTCAAGTACTATTAATAATAAAAACAAAAAAGCATAAGATATATAAAACACTAATTTTCAACCATTAACAATTACCTTATTACAAACATTAAACTATCCAACCTAACTAAAAAACTACAATATACCTCTTAAATAACACCACCATATTAACACCTTTATTATGCCAATAAATTAAATTAATCTATTCAATCTTTATATCAACCTAAAACTAAAAACCGCACAACACTCTAAATACCCTTTCAATCTACAATATACTAAAACAACCAAGCCATCTAATTCTTAGTAAACATTCTATCCAATCTTAAAGCTACAGATTAATTAAAAATTTCACAATAAAACGTACTCTACCGTTCAACCCAATAGCTAAAAAAAAGAAAAACTAAATATAAAACTAAAATTCCAATAAATATATAAAAATATAATTCAGCAAATCAATAAAAAAATCAAATAAAAACTAAAACCTATCATCCGCAATGGATTCAAATATCAAGTTAAAGTATTACTACTAACCAGCTCTACTACCTCACCAAAAAATCCATCACCAACTAAAAATATAAAAACCACTAAATACTAAAAAACAAATTTACTATAAGCAATTTAAAATTGAAAAATTAAAACAATTAAGCCAATTAAATTACTAAAGATATAAAAATAAAAACATAAATCAACCAAGTCAAATATCCAACCACCAAAAAACCAAAAGCTAAATCATTAAAACTCATAAAAATTAAAAAAACATAATCTAAAATGATAGAAATTTAAAAATA
>NZ_NFOE01000087.1 GCF_002179635.1 Campylobacter jejuni
AGTATAAAAGAAGATAGTATATCTTATCCTTGTAAAAATAAAGTTTTTACCTTTAAAGATAAAAATGATAAATTTGTTTTAGAGATATTATAAAGCTTATAAAAAGTAATTTTTAAGTAAAATTACTTTTACTTTCAAAAAATTATTATCAAAAAGAGTATTTATGGCCAGCAAACAACTTTCACTCAAGCATCTTAGTATGCCTATACTACTTGAAATGTTTTTAAGATATTTTTCATTGATTATCAACACCGTTATGGTTTCGCAGTATTCTAATTTTTTAGTTGGGGCTATGGGTGCGGGTAATCAAGTAGCAGATTTATTTATTATTATTTTTAGCTTTTTAAGTGTGGGTTGTAGTGTGGTAATTGCTCAAGCTTTAGGAGCTAAAAATTATACTTTAGCTAGAAAAGTAATCCATCAAAGTTTATTTTTAAATGGCTTAATCGGACTTGTATGTGGAAGTTTGATTTTATGGCATGGAGAGTTTTTACTTTATCTTTTACAAATTCCAAATGAACTTTTAAAAGACAGTGAAATTTACTTGCATATGCTTGGAATTTGTTTATTTTTTGATGCCATGGGTATAGTTTTGGCTGCTATTATTAGGGTGTATAATATGGCTTATTGGGTTATGTTTACAACCTTATTGATGAATGTTGTGATATTTATAGGAAATTTTTATGTATTACATTTTACCAAATTAGAGCTTTTTGGAGTAGGGCTTAGCAATATATTAGGACGTTTAGTAGCTTTTGGTATGCTAGTGGTAATACTTAGTTTTAAACTTAAAATTTATCTTAAAATTAAAGAGATGATAAGCCTTGAAAAAGCTGTACTTAAAAAGATTTTAAATATCGGTGGATTTGCTGCTGGTGAAAATTTAATATGGTTTATACAATACACCATAGCTTTTGCTTTTGTAGCAAGTTTGGGTAAAGAAAATTTAAGCGTTCAAACGATTTATTTTCAAATTTCTTTGCTTATCATGCTAGTAGGACAAGCTATAAGCGTGGCAAATGAAATTATCATAGGTAAGTTAGTCGGTGCAAAATACTTAAATGTAGCCTATAAACATACTTGGATAGCTTTGTATTTTAGCGTGGTTGCAAGTGCTTTTGTAGCTTTGCTTAATTTTGTTTTGCAAGATTTTACCATGGGTGTAGTAAAGCTTGAAGAAAGCTTAAAAGAACTTATGATACCACTTTTTACTCTTTCTATTTTCTTAGAAATCTCAAGAACTTTCAATATAGTCATGGTAAATTCACTAAGAGCAAGTGGTGATGCGAGATTTCCGTTTTTAAGTGGAGTGGTGTTCATGCTTGGAGTTTCTTTACCAGTTGGCTATGTGCTTTGTTTTTATGCTGGACTTGGAATTTTAGGAGTTTGGATAGGTTTTTGTGCAGATGAGTTTTTGCGTGGCATAGTAAATTCATATAGATGGAAAAGTAAAAAATGGCAAGGCAAAGCACTAGTATAAAAGGAATTTTAGATTTTAAAGAATTTCGTTTTGCTTTTGAAAAGAAAAGACTTAAATACTTAAGACTTAGGATAGATAGGGATTTAAATTTCAAGCTTAGCATACCGCTATATTATGAGCAAAGAGATGTTTTAAGATTTTTAGAAAAAAATGAAAGTTGGATTAGAGCCAAAGAAAAAGAACTTTCTTTAAAAAGAGTAGTTTTAGCAAGTGATGAGTTGTATTTTTTAGGTAAAAAATACAAGCTAGTTTTTAACGAAAATCATAAAAAAGTTCTCATAAAAAAAGATAAAATTTTTGCAAAAAATGAAAAAGATTTAGATCTTTTCTTAAGACGTAGTGCTAGAGTGATTTTTGAGTATTTTATAAAAAAATGGCAATTTGCCTGCAGGAGAAAAGTGCAAAGAATTTGTATTAAAGAAATGATCTCAAGATGGGGTTCTTGCAATCATCAAAAAGCATATATAAACTTAAATTTAAAACTCATACAAAAACCTATAAAAGCTATAGAATATGTGATTTTACATGAACTTACACATTTAATCTACCCACATCATCAAAAAGAATTTTATGATTTTTTATATAAATTAATGCCTGATTATAAAGCAAGAGAAGTTTTTCTAAAAAGTCTTATTTTTTAACAAAAATTTATTTTAATTTAAAAAATTATTTATTAAAATAAATAGTTTTTAAATATCTTTTAAAGGAAAAATAATGAAAAGAAGAAATTTGTTAAAAGTAGGTGCTCTTGGTTTAGCTGCTATGCTTTTTAGTGGAGTGGCTTTAAATGCTAATGATGTGGTTAATTTTCCAAAAGATAAGCAAAAAGCTTTATTGCTCTCAAGTTCAGGTTATAAAGACACTGGATATTTAAACCATGCTTTACCTTGGCTTAAAGAATTTGTTGAAAAAAATAACTTAAAAGGCAAAAAAGTAGCATTCATACCTTATGCGGGTGTTAGAAAAACTTATGAGCAATATGAAGCACAAGTTGCTAAAGCCTTAGAAAGCTTAGGACTTCAAATAATTAGTGTGCATAGAGGCAATGCTGTTGATATTGTTAAAAGTGCTGATGCGATTTTTGTAGGGGGTGGAAATACTTTTGAACTTGTAAATCAACTTTATAATAATAACCTAGTAGAACTCATTGCAAAAAGAGTAAGCGAGGGCGTGCCTTATGTTGGTTGGTCAGCAGGCTCAAATGTAGCGGGTGCAACTATGATGACAACTAATGATATGCCTATAGTTGAACCAAAATCATTCAATACTTTCAATATTTTCCCTCATCAAATCAACCCGCATTTTATCTCAGGCAAGCCAGTAGGACATAATGGTGAAAGCCGTGAAGAAAGACTTGAAGAGTTTTTGATTGTTAATCCTAAAGTAGTTGTTTATGCTTTACCAGAAGGTGTTGCATTATTACTTGATGGCAAAAAAGCAAAAGTTTTAGGTGTAGATAAAAATGCGCCACTTTTAAAACTTGAAAATAAAAAAGAAATTCAAAAAATCGCTATCGGTTCTGAATTTAACTACTAAAATAACAAGCTATCTAAATTTTAGATAGCTTGTTTAAGCTTTCCTTAGAATTAAAATTGTTATATTTATACTTTACAAATTTTAATTTTAAGGTTTTAAACTTGCTTTTAGAAATTACTTTTGATTATAAATCTAAAAATGATATTTTTGAGTATTTGTTAGCTTATTATGCTAAAGATTATGCGTATGATTATGAGCAAAAAGATGAAAAAATCATCATTAAAGTTAAGGGTGAAAAAGATGAGATTCAAGCCTTTTGTTCTAATTTAGAAAATATCAGCCACAGTGTTTTTTTAAACAAATTTGACTTAAAAGTTATAGAAGAAGATTTTACACCTATAAAAAAAGAAAAAACTTTCACTAAAAGAAATTTTTTAACAAGACTCAATGCAAATGCTTATACTCAAGGTAAACTTTTAGAAAATGAATGGGGTGTTTTTGTAGAAGAAGAGTTTAAGATAGAAGAAGATTTTATAAAAATCACTAAAGAAAATTTCTGCGATAATTTAAAAAAAGCCTTAGAAAAATTAAAAAATAAAGAAAAAATGTATTTTAAAAGTCCAAAAGGAGTATATGCTTTTGAAATTTTTAATGAAGCATTGGATGATTTTTTAATGCCAAGTGATCCAAAGCATATCAATGCATTTTTTTCCTGTAATAACGAGCAATTTAAAATCTTAGCAGGGGTTGAAAAGCCTCTAGTGAAGCTTAAATTTAATGCTATTTTTAGACAAAATCATCAATTAAATCATGAGTATTTTAAAATAAAAATATATGATAATCTTTTCTTGTTTGCCTTGTGTTTTGAGCTTGAAAAAGAAGGAATTAAGTTTTTAAATTTTAAAAAGTTAGAACATTTTGAAGATGATTTTGAAGTGGCTTTAATAGAAAATGAACTAGTAGTTTGTAGGGGTTATGATTATATTTTACCTGAGTTTAAAAATTTGATTTTTCAAAAAGAAGATAAAAATTTTGCAAGAATTTCTTGCATATTGTCTGATTTTAAAGACAAAAAGCCTTTGCTTTTAGAACTTAGTAAAAAATATGATGATATTATCTTACTTGATAAAGAGCTAAATCTTTTAAAACTTTGCTTACCAAAAAGCTTTGATGAGTTTTATGAAACTATAAGTCAAGATGATGTTGCTAAGAGATTATTAGCTAATTATGAAAAAGAATTTACCCTAGTGCGAAAAGAACTTAACATGGCTAATAATTTTTTTAATCTTTTTGGCATGATAGGGATGATTTTAGAACTTGATGAAGATATACAAAGTGCCGCATTAGCGCTTTTGGCCTTAGCAGATGAGAGTAAAATGGCAAAAGGTGTTAGGATAGATTTTAAGCTTAATGAGCAAAAAGAATTTGATTATACTAAAACCTTAAGGAGTGTGATGAGTTTTAAGCTTGCTGGAGTAGAAAATCAAATCATAGCCTTAGGTGTTGTTGAGAGCTTGGCGTATTTTTTAAGAGATTTATTTGATGATTTAAAAGCTAAAGAACAAGTTGATTGTGCCGTGCTTAGTGGGAGCTTGTTTGAACACAAAAGCCTTAGTAAAAATGTATTTAAACACATACCATTTTTTAAGTTAAGTGATGTCCCACTTTGGATATGAAATTCATATTAAAGGGCTAGTGCAAGGCGTTGGCTTTCGTCCTTTTGTTTTTAATATAGCTAAAGAGCTTAATTTAAAAGGTGAAGTTTATAATAATAGCTTAGGAGTTGTTATAATCCTTGAGTGTAGTAATGATGAATTAGAAATTTTTAAAGAAAAACTTTTTGCTAATTTACCGTCTTTAGCTAGGATAGATGATTTTAATTTTTCTTATAAAAAACTTCAAAAAACTTATAATGATTTTAGCATAAGTGCTTCACAAGATAGTGAAAAATTTAGCCCGATTTTGAGTGATTTTGCTCTTTGTGAGGATTGCTATAATGAATTTTATGATGAGAAAAATCCGCGTTTTAAATACCCTTTCATCACTTGCACAAATTGCGGGCCAAGATTTTCTATTATAAAAAAACTTCCATACGATAGAGTTAATACTACTATGGATGAGTTTAAAATGTGTTCTTTTTGTCAAAGCGAGTATGAAGATCCTACCAATCGTCGCTTTCATGCCCAACCACTCTCATGTCCAAAATGTAAAATTACTATCTTTTTAAAGGATAAAAATCAAAATATTTTAGCCAAAGATGAAAAAGCTTTTATCTTGCTTGCAAAGCTTTTAGAAGAAGGTCAAATCATAGCTTTTAAAGGTATGGGTGGGTTTCATTTGATTTGTGATAGCACAAATGAAAATGCTATAAATGAACTTAGAATACGTAAAAATCGCCCTAAAAAGCCTTTTGCTATCATGGTAAAAGATCTTAAAATGGCTCAAGAATTAGCTTTTATCAATGAAGATGAGGCAAAACTTTTAACTTCAAATTTAAAACCCATAGTTATTTTAAATAGCAAAAATATCCATAAAAGCTTAGCACCAGATACTAATAAAATAGGCATTATGTTGGCTTATATGGGAACACATTTAATGCTTTTTGAACATTTTAAAAAGCCAATTATTGCAACTAGTGCTAATCTAAGCTCACAAAGCATTATTTATGAAGAAACAAAACTTTTAGAGCAACTTAGTGATGTGTTTGATTTTTATCTTGATTATGATAGAGCAATACATAATTCAAGTGATGATAGCATTGCTCAAGTTGTTGGTAAAGAGGTAATGTTTTTAAGGACTTCAAGGGGGCTTAACCCACTTTATATTAACACAGCAGATATTTTTAATGTAAAAGAAAATATTCTCGCTCTAGGAAGTGAGTTAAAAAATGAATTTGCATGTTTTTTTAAAAATCAAATTTTTATTTCTCCTTATATAGGTGATATGAAAAGTTTAGACATACAAGAGAGATTTTTTAAAATTTTAACTTTCTTTCAAAACTCTTATAGGTTAAATTTTGTTCATATTTTAAGCGATAAACACCCACAATTTAACTATGTAAAAGAATTTAAAGATTATAAAAATTTTCGCGTACAACATCATTATGCACATTTGTGTGCTTGTTTATTTGAGCACAAAATTTACAAAAATAATGTTTTGGCCTTTGTTTTTGATGGGACAGGTTATGGAGATGATGGAAAAATTTGGGGTGGAGAGATTTTTAGAGCGAATTTAAAAAACTATGAAAGGTTAAATCATTTTAAAAATTTCAAGCTAATTAATGCAGATATTAAAAATATCGCAAATTTAGCTTTGGCTTTGATTTTTGATTTTAATTTAGAAAGCAAAGCTAGCGAGTTTTTAGCTAAATTTTCTCAAGTAAAATTAAATAATCTTAAAAAAATTCATACTCAAAGCTCTTTATATACAAGTTCTCTTGGTAGGATTATCGATGCTTTTGGCGCTCTTGCTTTTGATATACAAAGGCTTGATTATGAAGCACAAATTGGACTTTTGATGGAAAAATATTATGATAAAAATCTTGATTATAGTTACAAATTTGACATCAAAGAAAAAGAAATTTGCTTTAAAAATGCTTTTTTGCAAGCTTTAGAAGATAAAGATAAGGTTAAAATTAGCACAGGTTTGCTAAATGGCATTACAGATTTAATTATAGAATATTCAAAAGATTTTAAAGAAGAAGTGCTTTTATGTGGCGGAGTATTTCAAAATAAAACCTTACTTGAAATTTTAGATCAAAAAAATTTTGCTTATAAAACTTCTTTGCAATTTCCTTGTAATGATAGTTCTATTGCACTTGGACAACTTGTGCATTATTTATCTTTAAAAACTTAATAAAACTCATATTTTTTTAATACTTTTTTATATACAATAAAATAAAAAGATAAAGGAAAGATTATGTGTAAAGATTGCGGCTGTTCTATTAATGGACATGAACATCATCATGATCACCATCATGAAAATCCGGCTTTAAAAGATGAAAAAACTATTAATGTTATTAGTAAAATTTTATCAAAAAATGATCATCAAGCAGCTCATAATAGAGAGCATTTTAATGAATATAATACTCTTTGTATTAATCTAATGAGTTCCCCAGGAAGTGGTAAAACAACGCTTTTGGAAGAAACTATAAAAACTTTAAAAGATGATTTAAAAATAGCTGTAGTTGAAGGAGATTTAGAAACTAACAATGATGCAAATCGCATTATCAAAGCAGGAGGCTTAGCTCATCAAATCACCACAGGACAAACTTGCCATTTAGATGCTTTTATGGTGCATGAAGCTTTACATCATTTTAAACTTAGCGAACTTGATATAGTTTTTGTTGAAAATGTGGGAAATTTAGTATGTCCTGCAAGTTATGATTTGGGCGAGCATTTAAATGTAGTTTTACTTTCAGTAACAGAAGGTAGTGATAAGGTAGAAAAATATCCAGTGATGTTTAGAAAGGCTGATTTATTAGTCATTACTAAAGCTGATTTAGCTCAGCATTTTGACTTTGATTTTAAAGCGGCTTCTATGGCTGCTAAAAGGCTGAATCCTAAAATAGATATTATGATTTTAGATAGCAAAACAAAAACAGGATTTGATCTTTGGATAAATTATCTAAAAATGAAAAAGGAGCTTAACTAATGTGTCTTTCTATACCTTCTAAAATTTTAGAAATTGATGAGCTAAATTCAGCCATAGTAGAAACTTTAGGGGTTAAAAGAAGAGTGAGTTTAGATTTAATAAGCGAGCCTTTAAAAGTAGGCGATTATGTGCTTATACATGTAGGTTTTGCTATGGAAAAAATCGACACTCAAGCTGCACAAGAGAGTTTAAAAATTTATATAGATATAGCAGAGAAAATGCAAAATGGACAAATTGATGAAAATGAAGGTGATATGGGGCTAAAAAATGGATTTAATTAATGATTTTAGAGATAAAGAAAGAATTTTAGCCCTAAAAGAACTTATTGCTTCTAAAATTACTAAGCCTATTAATATCATGGAAATTTGTGGTGGACATACGCATAGTATTATGAAATTTGGTTTGCCTGATTTATTACCCAAAGAAATTAATTTTGTGCATGGTCCAGGTTGTCCTGTATGTGTTATGCCTAGAGAGCGTATTGATGTAGCTTTAAAGCTTGCAAGTATGCCAAATACTATCTTTTGTGTATTAGGTGACATGCTTAAAGTGCCAGGAAGTTATGAAAGCTTAATTGATCTTAGAGCTAAAGGAGCTGATGTTAGAGCGCTTTATACACCTTTGGATGTGATAGATATAGCTTTAAAAAACCCTGAAAAAAATATAATCTTTTTTGCTATAGGTTTTGAGACAACTACACCTATGAGTGGGGTGATTATAGAAAAAAGCATGGCCTTAAATTTAAAAAATTTATTTTTTCATATCAATCATGTATTAGTTCCGCCTGCAGTAGAAGCTATCATGCAAGATAAAAATGTAAAAATTGACGCCTTTTTAGGACCTTCTCACGTAAGCGTTATCACAGGATCAAACATTTATCAACCTATTGCAAAAAAATATAAAACCCCTATAGCAGTGAGTGGTTTTGAGCCAGTTGATATAATGCTTAGTGTGTTAAATATAGTAGAGCAAATGAATGCAAGAACTTTTGAAGTTTATAATGAATATCACAGAGTAGTTAGTAAAGAGGGAAATTTAAAAGCCAAAGCTTTAGTAGAAAAATACTTTAAACCTTGTGATTTTGAATTTAGAGGTCTTGGGGTGATTGTAAATGGTGGGCTTTGTTTAAAAGATGAATTTGCACACTTAGATGCTAGCAAAGTGTTTGATTGTAAAGTACAAAGTAAAGATGAAAGCAAGGCTTGCATTTGTGGTCAAATTTTAAGAGGCTTAGCTAAGCCTTATGATTGCAAGGTATTTGCAAAAGCTTGCACTCCAAAAAATCCCATAGGTAGCTGTATGGTTTCTAGTGAAGGAGCTTGTGCGGCTTATTATAAATACTATCAAGATAAGGCATAAAATGAAACAAATTACTCTAGCCCACGGTGGTGGTGGCGAAGAAATGAATGCTTTGATAAGTGAAATTTTTTCTATTTTTGAAAACGATATTTTAAAAGAAGCAAATGATGCTGCTATTTTAGATGATTTGGCTTTTAGCACTGATTCTTTTGTGCTAAATCCTATCTTTTTAAAAGATATAAATATAGGAAAATTAGCAGTTTGTGGTAGCGTAAATGATGTATTAATGGTAGGAGCAAAACCGCTATATTTATCGTTAGCTTTGATTTTAGAAGAGGGTTTTGAGATAGAAAAGTTAAAAATTATACTAAAATCTATAAAAGAAGAATGCGATAAAGCAGGAGTAAAACTAGTTTGCGGGGATACTAAAGTTGTTCCTAAAAATAAAGGCGATGAGATATATATTAACACTTCATGTATAGGTAAAAATATACAAAAAATCAATACCAAAGACTTAAAAAGTGGTTGTAGTATCTTAGTTTCAAGGGATATTGGAGCTCATGGTTGTGCGGTTTTGGTTGAAAGAAATAATTTAGAGGCAAATATCCAAAGTGATTGCAAAAGCTTAAAAGATGAAGTTTTAACACTTTTAAATGCAGATATTTCTATAAAAGCAATGCGCGATGCTACGCGTGGTGGGCTTAGTGCGGTTTTAAATGAATGGGCTAAATTAAGTAATTTAGAGCTTTTAATATATGAAGAAAAAATCCCAGTTTGCGATGAAGTTTTAGGGGTTTGTGAGCTTTTTGGGTATGAGCCTTATGAGCTTGCAAATGAAGGAACTTTTATTATTTGTGTAGATAAAAAAGATGAGCAAAAAGCATTAGAAATTTTAAAACAATTTAATGCTAATGCAGCCATTATAGGTGAAATCACAGCTAATGAAAAAACAAGAGTGGTTTTAGAAAATGCTTATGGAGCAAAACGTATTTTAGAAGCTCCAAAAGGCGAACTTTTACCAAGAATTTGCTAATGCATGAGTTAAGTATTACAGAATCTTTGCTAGAGCTTTGCGAAGAATATGCTCAAGGAAAAGTTATTGAAGAAGTGCATGTTAAAATAGGGCGCTTAAGTGGGGTTGAGCCTCCACTTTTGCAAAGAAGCTTTGAAACTTTTAAAGAAAATAGTCCTTTGTGTAAGAATGCTAAATTTATTATGCATATTCAAGAAGTAGTAGTTGAGTGTCAAAAATGCCATTTTAGTGGAGTACTTGAAAATAATATCTTTTGGTGTCCAAAATGCGAAGATAAAGATTTAAAAATCATAGATGGAGAAGAACTTTATCTTATGCAACTTGTTTTAAAAGAAAATGAGGATTTGGAAAATAATGACAAATAAAGAAATCATCTTAGGTGCGGGTTGTTTTTGGTGTACTCAAGCTGTGTTTGATGAAATTAAAGGCGTAGTTTATACAGAAGTAGGTTATAGCGGTGGCAAGCTAAATCCAAGTTATCAAAGCGTGATAAATGGCGATGGAAATATAGAAGTAGCTAAGATAATTTATGATGAAAAACAAATTTCATTAGAAAAAATTTTAGAAATTTTTCTCAAAATGCATGATCCAACAAGCCTAGATAAACAAGGTGCTGATGAGGGGATACAATATAGATCGGTTATTTTTTATCAAACTAATGAGGAGTTGAAAATCATTAGTGATTTTTTACAAAAAGCACAAAAATATTACGCTAAAGCTATAGTTACGCAAGTTTTAAAATTAGAAAAATTTTATAAGGCTGAAGATTATCATCAAAAATATTTTAAAAATAATCCCAGCCAAGCTTATTGTAGATTTATCATCGCACCAAAGCTAGAAAAACTAGTAAATCATTCCTAATTTTTCTTTTTAGAAATAGGGCAAACCCCGAGCGGACAAGCTTGTTTTCCACTAAACACTCTTATAGGGCAAACAGCAAAAATACCTGTTAATAAAGGAATTAAACCCAATAATCCCCACCAAGTTGAAAAATAAACCCCTAAAGAAAACACCACTATGGCTAAAGCTATTCTTAACACTCTTTCTAATTTACTCATAATTTCTCCTTTTTTTGTTGATATTATAAATAAATTTTAAAAGTATTTCTGTGATAAAGTTACAAAGAAATTAGTATTATTTTAGATCTTTCAAGTTTGATTTTACCTTCATTTTCTAACTCTTTTAAAATTCTTGAAACAGCTTCTCTAGCGCTTCCTAAGTGATTAGCTAAAGCTTCATGAGTAATTTTTAAAGTATTATTACTAGCATTTTCTTTTAAAAAATCACAAATTCTAGAAGATAAAGGCATAAATAAAGCTTGCTCTAAAACTTTGATTAAGGTATTAAAACGCTTGGTGATTAAACTTAAAACATAATTATTAATTTTTGGGTATTTATCTTTTAAAATTTGAAAAATCGATGAGGGGATGATGGCTATACTTGTATTTTGAGTACTTTGTATAAAAACATCATAAGATATGCCATCCATATTACACTCAGAGCAAATAACGCATTCATCATTTTCTTTAAGGTGAAAAAGTGTTATTTCTTTTGCATTTGGAGTTAGAATAAAAGCTCTGAGTTCACCTTTTAAAATTTTTATAAATCCTAAACATTTATCATTAATCTTAAAATCTTTTTCAATGTTTATTATTTGTAAGTGTTCTTGTATGAGTTTGAGATCTTGTTTTTCTATTTCAAAACGAGAAAGAAAATTTTCCATATTTTTAAGTTTTAAAAGCCTATAAAAGGCTTTTAAATTTTAGTGGCAACCACAACCACCACATCCACAACTTTGACCAAAGAAGCTTTCTAGAGCTTGCATATTTGGAAGTTCTGTTACTTCATTTACTAATTCTTTATAAGCAACCACACCATCTTTAACTACAAACACCGCTCTAGCTAAAATTCCCTCAAGTGGACCATCAGCCATTAAAACACCATATTTTTCACCAAATTCTTTAGAAACAAAATCACTTGCAACAGTTAAATTATCTATACCCTCAGTTGAGCAAAAACGACCCATAGCAAATGGTAAGTCCATACTAACTACGATTACTTCCACACCGCTTGCTGCTGCCTTTTTATTAAATTCTCTAGCTTCGGTTGCACATACTGGAGTGTCAAGACTTGGCACGCTAATAATAATTTGAGTTTTACCTTTTGGAGCAATTTCAACACCTGAAAGATCTTTAGCTTTTAAAGTGATATTTGGAGCCATATCGCCAACTTGAATATTATTTCCTTTTAAATTTACTTTATTTCCTTTGAATAATACACTATTCATTTTTTTCTCCTTGAATGATTTTTATTAATCATAATATAAAAAGATTAATAAAGTCTTATTTTTATTCTTCTTTACACATACCTGCTTCGATTAGAAAACACGAAGGTTGATAATTGCTTTTTTTAATCTTATCATATTTTGCATAGCTTAAGTATAAAGTATCCTTAGCTCTAGTTACTGCTACATAAAAAAGCCTTCTTTCTTCTTCTAAACTCCCACCCATACTCATGAGTTTTTGATTAGGAAATCTTCCTTGTGCAAGATCAATTACAAATACAAGTTCAAACTCAAGCCCCTTACTTGCATGTATACTTAAAAGATTAACCCCACTACCACTACTCATTTCACTAGCACCAAGAGTAAGAAAATTATAGTATTTGTAATTATCACTATAATTTTTAGCAAGTTCTTTTAATACAAACATTTTTGCATTGATTTTTTCTAAAATTTCATTTTTTTTATTTAAATCAACATTAGAGTTTTTATTAGTCGCTCTTTTGGTTGCTAAAATATCACAAATTTCTTTAAAATAATCATTTTCTAAGATCAAATTTACAAGTTGAGTTGAAACCTTACACTCGCTTGCTTTTTTAATAAAAAGATAAATTTTTTCAAGATTTTTAGCACAAAACTCGTTAATTTTAGGAAGGCTTAAAATAGGATGGGTGTTAAATTCGCTTTCTAGATTAAACCTTGAAGGCGAGGCTAGCTCCTCAATATCATCAAAAAGTCCTAGTTGATAACTTTGTTTTTTGTATTTTTTTAAACTCACACTACTATCAGGATTTAAAAAGCCTTTAATCAAACTAGAATGCCCTAATTTCAACAAAGCGTCAAAAATATCTTTTGCTAAAACCCCACCAACTCCTTTGGTGTATTCAAGTAAATGTATAAAAGCCATGATATCTTTTGGATTAAGCACGATTGCAAGCATAGAGCAAAAGTTTTTAACTTCCAAGCTTTCAAAAAAGCTTCCCCCACCTTTTCTTTTGCTTGCTATACCAAGTTCTCTTAAGGCAACTTCTACTCCATCTGCACTAGAATTGTTTCTAAAAATAACAGCAATTTCATCAAGATTAACACCGCTTTGTAGGATTATTTTTGCTATGGTAGAGTATTGATCAAATAATTCATTAAAAGTTAGCAAACTTGGAGCTTTAAAATCTCCTTCCCTAGTTACAATTAATTCTTTAGGATATAATCTTTCATTGTTTAAAATAACCTTATTAGCTAGCGCAAGTATATTTTTACTAGAACGATAATTTTTATTTAAAGTAAAAATATTTGCATCGATAAATCTATCTTTAAAACTTCCTATAATAGAAATATCAGCCCCATTAAAAGCATAGATACTTTGATCATAATCCCCCACACAAAATAAACTTTTACTTTTAAAAGCATCAATTAATGAGCCTTGTAAAGTATTAGTATCTTGATACTCATCTACTAAAATCTCATCAAATTCAAAATGATGTGAAGCTAAAACATGTTTTAATTTGATTAATAAATCATTAAAATCCACATAGTTAAAACGTGCTTTTTCTTCTTCATATTCTTTTAAAATATCTTCATAAATTTCAGCATAAACAGCTTGTTCATCATAGTTTTGACAAAACCAATTATAAAATTCATCTAAATTTGCATTAGTATTTTGAAATAAAGAATATACATCATACAAATAACTTGGCATATAAGGTTTAGTATCACTTAGATGATGAAAAGTGCGTTTTTCAAAAATAGAACGTAAAAGAATTTTAAGCTCACTTGCAGGTTTTAAAATAATATCATGATTTAATTCTTTAAGCAGAGAATAAGCAGTGCTATGAAAGGTTCCTGCTGTGATTTTTGAAGTAATGCTTTTATCAAAATATTTACCAAGTCTTTCTATCATTTCCTTACTAGCTTTGTTTGTAAAGGTTAAAAGCATAATTTTTTCAGGCTTTATACCATTTTGAAGTAAAAAGGCTATTCTTGCAACTATAGTTGAAGTTTTACCTGTACCTGCACTTGCTATGATAAGATTGTGTCCAAAAGGAGCACTAGCGGCTTTGTATTGTTCTTCATTTAAACGCGATAAGGGCATGAGCTTCCTAGTTTAAAATTATATTTTGTATATCATTAAAATAAAAATGATTGATACCGTCTTTATATTCATAATAAAGCGTAAGTTTATGAGAGTCTAAAATAGTCTTAACAATGTATAATCCAAGTCCAAAACTATCTTTGTTTTTCTTTCCTTGCGTAAAGGCTTGAGTGTAGTATTTTAAGTCTTTATCTAAGGCTTTTCCTTTGTTTTTAAAGCAAAGATAATCTTTAGTTATTTCTATGGTAACGCAATTTTCATCAGAGTATTTTGTCGCATTATCTATCATATTTTTCATCGCAGTAGTAAAGAGTTTAAAATCCACATTGACACTAAAACTTTCTTTGATGCTAATTTTTACCTTTTCATCATCACTCATAGCTATATCTTTAGCTTCATCTAAAAGATCTAAGATATTGTATTTTTTTAAATTAATCAAACCAGCACCTGAGGTAATTTGTTCAATCGCTGCAAATTCATTAATCAAAATTTCCAAACGATTAAAAGCGCCTACTAATCTTTCTTTATATTTGCTATCTTCAAGCATTTCTAAAGTAATTAAACCTTTAGTGATAGGAGTTTTTAACTCATGCATAATATTTCTTAAGAAAAACTGCCTTGAAGTGTTTAGTTTTTGAATTCTTAAAATAGATTCATAAAAGGCTGTTGCTACTTGAGAAATTTCATCATTACCTTTACTGACATTTTGAATTTCATTGAGTTTATTTTCGCCAAATTTATCTATTTGTCTTTTTAAAGCTCTAAGTGGTTTTAATTTTCTAATGATAAAAATATATAAAATCAATAAAACCATTACTACTATGCTAGCAATAAGCTTAATCACAAAATAACGATAACCTTGATATTCTAAATCTTTATACAAATAAAGCTTACCATCAAAGATGATTTTTAAATACACATTATCTTCTAAAGTAATAATTTCAACTACACCCGTGCTAGTTTGAGCGCGTGCTATGGTTTCAGCTTTATAGATGATTTTTCTTATAGAAGATGGTGTAGTTAGTTCTATCATTTTGTAATTTTTTGTTTGCTCATAAAATTCTTTTTCGCTAATTACATGATTAAAATATAATAATCTTGCATTAGCTATAAAAGAATATTTTGCATTAAGCTCATTAGTGTAATTTTGTTGATCATATTTTATAAGCCATAAAAACGCCAAAATCACACTAACACTAGCAAGTAAAAAAACAAAGGTTATAGTATAAAAAATCGATGATTTATTCATTGGGTTAATTTATATCCTATACCTCTGATTGAATGAATATATTTTGGAGTTTTAGGATCATCACCGATTTTTTGTCTGATTCTACTAATAATTACATCTATACTTTTATTGCTAGAGTCTTCACTAATAGAGCTGCAATTATACACAAGCTCTTCACGACTTACCACTCCACCTTCTTTTTTAATTAAATAACTTAAAATATCAAATTCAGCATTAGTAAAGCTAATTTCTTGATCTTTCATAGTGATAGTATGTTTATATTTATCATACACAAGATCTTTTTTAACTTGAGTTTGAGCAGTTTTGGTGTTTGAAATTCTTCTTAAATGACTTTTTATTCTTGCTTGAAGCTCTTGAGGATTATATGGTTTTGGTAAATAATCATCTGCACCCAAATCAAGTGCAGCAACCTTATCGCTAATATCATGTCTTGCACTTGAAATGATAATAGGCGTATCATATTTTTTACGAATTTCCTCACACACTTCAAGTCCATCAAGCCCAGGCAAACTTAAATCCAAAATGATTAAATCATAAGGATTTAAAGCAAGTCTTGAAAGACCTATATAAGGCTCATGAGCAATATCTACTTTCATATCAAATTGCTCTAAATATTCAGCTATAATCTCTGCTAATTCTAAATCATCTTCTATCATTAAAATATTTGTCATTTTTTTCCTTTCTTAAAAAAGTAAAGCTCTAACCATACCGCCTCTATTAATCCAAATTTTAACATATTCTTTGTCTTTATTTAATTCTAAAGCCTTAGATAATTCTTTAAAATTTGAAACTTCGTATTGATTAATACCTATGATAATATCACCTTGCTCAAAACCTATTTTTTCTGCTTTTGATTTTGGAGTAACTTCGGTAATTAAAATACCGCTAATATTTTCAGGTATGTGGTATTGTTGTTTATTTTTAGAATCAAGTTCTACTAATTTTAAACCATCAATATAACCTTTTTCATATTGTAGCGATTTTTCATCTGTTTTTAGCATAAATTTAGCTGTTTTTACTTTATTATCTCTTTCATAAGTTACTTCTATAGCTTGTTTTGGATCAATACTTCCTATATAATTTTTTAAATCCATAGGGCTTTTAATCACAGTTTTATCTACTTTTATAATCAAATCACCTCTTTTTAATCCTGCATTATAAGCTGCTGAGTCTTTTTGAACTTCTGTTATTAAAGCTCCTTCTTGATTAGTATAAGCTTTTTTAATATCTTGAGTTAAAGCTCCTATGACTACGCCTAAATATCCTCTTTCAATTTTTCCATGTTCAATGAGTTTTTGTGCAATAGATTTTGCCATATTAGAAGGGATTGCAAAGCCTATGCCATTATTTCCACCACTTCTTGAAAGTATGGCTGAATTTATCCCAACTAAAGCCCCTCTACTATCTACCAAAGCCCCGCCTGAATTTCCAGGATTAATTGAAGCATCGGTTTGAATAAAATTTTCATACTGATTTAAACCTATATTATTTTTATTTAAAGCTGATATAATCCCGCTTGTAACACTACTTCCAACGCCAAAAGGATTACCTAGAGCAAATACTACATCACCTTCTAATAATTTATCTGAATCAGCAAAAACCACAGCAGGTAAATTTTTTGCTTCTATTTTTATCACTGCCAAATCTGTTTTAGGATCAGCGCCAATTAATTTGGCTTTATATTCAGTGCTTGAATCAGGTAAATTTACAGTGATTTTTTCTGCACCTTCTATAACGTGATTATTTGTTATAATATAACCATCACTTGAGATAATTACACCAGATCCAAGTGAACTTACTACTTCTTTTTTATTCTTTTTACTTTTTGGAGCTTGTGGGAAATCAAAACCAAAAAATTGTTTAAAATAAGGATCATTGAAAAAATCATCAATCCCAAAGGAATTGCTTTGAACGGTTTTAGAAGTTGAAATATTAACTACTGAATTTTTAACTTTTTGTATAGAATTATGATAAGAAAGTATAGTGTTTTGGTTATCGGTTGGTAAAGATCTTTTTACATTATCATCTGTTTGTTTAAAATCAATACTAGCACTAAAAATAGTAGTTGCTAATGCCAAAGAAAGAACCAGAGTTTTTTTCATGTATTATCCTTTGTAAAATCATTTTATACAAGTATAAAATTTTATTTTTACACAATTGTAAACAAAACCTTTAGTATTAAAACTTATAAAAGTTGATTGACTAAGACTAAAGTTTATGATATAATCTTATAAAAAATTAAGGAATAATAAAATGAGTAATAGTTTATATGAAACACTAGGTGTTTCGCAAAATGCTAGCGCAGATGAAATAAAAAAAGCTTATAGAAAATTAGCAAGACAATATCACCCAGATATTAATAAAGAAGCAGGTGCTGAGGAAAAATTTAAAGAAATCAACGCAGCTTATGAAATTTTAAGTGATGAGAAAAAAAGAGCTCAATATGATAGATATGGCGATTCTATGTTTGGTGGGCAAAGTTTCCATGATTTTTCAAAAAATGCAGGTGGAGCTGATATTAACGATATTTTGAATAATATTTTTGGCGGAGGCTTTGGAGGCTTTGGCAGAGGTTTTAGCTCTAGTAATAATTTTAGAAGCGGTTTTGGAGGCTTTGGCGGGTTTGAAGAGGATTTAGACTTACAAGCAAATGTTAAAATTCCTTTTGAAAAAGGAATTTTAGGTGGCGAGCATACTATAAACATTAATAATGAACAAGTTAAAATCAAAATTCCACACGGCATAAAAGATGGTGAAAAATTACGTATAAGAGGCAAAGGAAAAAGCTTTCAAGGACAAAGAGGAGATTTGATTTTAAAAGTAGAGCTTGAAAAAAGTGATGAATATGAAAGAGAGGATGATGATTTATACAAAAAGGTTGAAATTAGCTTAAAAACAGCATTTTTTGGAGATAAAATCAGCGTACATACTCCAAGAAAAGAAGTAAAAATCACCATACCACCAAATTCTAAAAATAATCAAAAAATCAGACTTAAAGGTTATGGAGTGCAAAATAGAAAAACAGATCTTTATGGGGATATGTATTTAATTTTAAATGTAAAAATACCTGATATTAATAGCCTTGATCCTGAATTTGTAAAAATTTTAGAAGAAAAATTACCTTAAAAGGAGTAAACAATGGAGCATAGTTATGATGAACCGGTGTATCTTATAAGTGTTGTTGCAAAGGTTTTAAGCATACACCCACAAACTCTAAGACAATACGAAAAAGAAGGTTTAGTTGAACCAAGTAGAACTGATGGTAAAATGAGACTTTATTCTCAAAAAGATATAGATAGAATCAAAATGATTTTACGCTTAACAAGAGATCTTGGGGTTAATTTAGCCGGTGTTGATGTGATTTTAAAGCTAAAAACAAAAATTGATGAGTTTGAAAATACTATTGAAGAATTAAGATTAGAACTTGATAGAAGAGACAATCCTTCAAAATCAAGAGCAGTAGTCAAACACAGAAGCAATTTTGACTTAATTTTTTTAGAAAAAATAAAATAATAAAATAAAAAAGGCTAATTAGTGGAAGAGTTTTTAAATGTCTTTTTAGTTGCAGTTGCTTTTGCTGTAATTTTAAATGTAATTTTAAAAAAATTTGGTATTCCAACTATTATAGGCTATATAGCTACAGGTTTATTTGTGCGTGAATTTTATGGTTTTAGTACTAATGAAATCATTATCCATGTGGCTGAGTTTGGTATAGTTTTTTTAATGTTTACCATAGGGCTTGAATTTTCATTTAAACATCTTTTAGCAATGAAAAAAGAAGTGTTTTTAAATGGAAGTTTGCAAATGCTAACTTGTGGCTTGGTTTGTACTTTACTTGTAACTTATATTTTAGGTATAGCAAATCATATAGCAATGATAGCAGGTTTTGCTCTAGCCTTATCCTCCACCGCTATAGTTTTAAAAATACTTAATGATAGTGGCGATATCAACGAAGAATATGGCAGAAAAGCTTTAGGAATTTTGCTTTTTCAAGATATTGCTGTGATACCACTGCTACTAATGATTGATATATTTAGTTCTCAAAATGCTGATATTTCAAAGCTTTTACTTACAACCTTAGTCAGTGCTGTGATTTTGCTTGTTTTGCTTTATTTTATAGGTAAATACCTTTTTACTTATGTTTTAAAATTTATCATTAAGACTAATGCAAATGAAATTTTCATTGCTACTATACTTTTTACTGTAATAGGAGCAAGCTTTTTAGCACATTCTTTTGGTTTTTCATATTCACTCGGAGCTTTTATAGCTGGAGCTTTGATAGCAGAAACTAAATATAAACATAAAATAGAAGCAGACTTGGTTCCTTTTAGGGATTTACTTTTAGGGTTTTTCTTTATCAGTGTTGGCTTACAAATTGATTTTCATATAGTTTTTGAAAATTGGTTTTTGATTTTTGTTTTTGTAAGCTTGGTATTGTTAATAAAGTTTGTAGTAATCTATGGTCTTTTAATCCTTTATACAAGAAAAAGAGTAGCGTTAAAAACTGCTTTGAGTATTTCTCAAATTGGAGAATTTGCGCTAGCGGTATTTTCGCTAATGCAAGTAAATTCACTTATAGATGAAAAAACAGCACAAATTTTCATTATAGTTTCCATCATCACTATGGTTGCAACACCTTTTATTTTAAATAATCTTAGAAAAATAGCCAACGCAGCCGAAGGTGAGCAAAACGATATGGCTAAATTTTATCTATGTGATCAAAAAATGAAAGATCATTTTATCATTTTTGGTTATGCAAGATTAGGTCAAGAAGTGGTGCAAAAGATTAAAAAAACAGGTATTCCATATCTAGTTTTAGAAAGTGATTTAAATTTGGTTGAGCTTGGGCGTAGCAGAAATGAGAATGTTTTTTTTGCTAGTGTAGCGCAAGTAGAAACATTAAAAGTAGCTAATATAGAAGAATGTTCAGTTGCTATTATAACTATAAGCAATGAAGCTAAACTTGATATGCTCTATCAAGTGCTTTCTAGTTTTAACAAACCTATACAAACGGTTTTAAAAACAAGTGGTACAGGTGCTAAAATCATTTTCCCATACACTGATAAACATTTACACATTGTAGATGCTGAAGCTTCAATAGCTAGAAATTTAGTTCAAGAAGCATTGCAATGTAGAATTAATACAAGTGCAGCAGAATGAAAAATGATGAAAAAGCTTTGAGAGTTAAATACGTAAGAGCTTTAGAAAAATTTGCCAACTCTGCTGTAAGTGCTTTAAAAAGGGAAGATTTTGATTTAACTCTTTTTAGGGAAAGAATGCAAAAAAATGCTAAAATCTTTGAAAAAGTTCAAGCGGTATTTTTGGATTCTACTTATACTAAGGCTTTGGAGCTTTTTGTAAATGAGTGTTTAGATGAAAGTTTAGACCAAAAAACCTTAGCTTCAAAAGCCAATGCCTTATATAAGCTAAAAAATAATCAAAGTTATAAAAAAGACAAACATAAAATTAAATTTAAGGATGAATATTGATAAATGTAATTTTTGACATGGATGGCACACTTATAGATAGTGCTAATGCTATAGTATGTGCGGTAAATGAAATAAGAGCAGATTTAAATTTAGAACCTTTAAAAAGAGAGTTTATTTTAGATACTATCAATACTCCTGGGCAAAATTATGCTAAGATTTTTTATGGGGTTGATACTTACTCACATACTAGCTTTAAAGAAGGTTATGAGAAGTATTTTATCAAGCATTATGATCAAAGTGTGGTGCTTTTTGATGGTGTGCTTGAAGTTTTGGAATTTTGTAAAAAAAATGATTGTTATTTAGCTATAGCTACTAATGCACCTCAAGAAAGTTTGGTGCCTATTTTAAAAAAACAAAACATTCTTTCATATTTTGATAAAATATTAGGTGTTAGTTATGGTATAGAAGCTAAGCCTGATCCTATGATGCTAAGATTAATCGCAGATGAAGCAAAATATGAAAAAAGTATTTTCATAGGCGATAGCTTAAAAGACAGACTTTGTGCTAAAAATGCTAAGATGGATTATATACATATTTCTTGGCGAAAAGAAATTAAAGACTTAGATGAAGCTAACGATAAAGCTACTTTAATAGAAAAAATTCAAACTTACATAAAAGGTTAAAAATGGATATATTTGATGAAATGTTTGCAAAAAGCCCTAAAGAAAAATTTATCGAAACAATAAAATATGCAAATTTAGGTGCATTAGAAAATGTTTTAGAAAAATTATTAGCCGATCATATCGCTATGATAGAGCTTTTAGAAAAAAATAATTTAAATGAAACTGATGTAGCACAATTTCAAATGGAAAATTCACTCTTAATAGATGAGAGAAAAAATGATTTTTATATAGGCTTAAGTGCTGAAATTTTAGGACATGAGGGTTGATTTTGCGTTTATTTTTATCTTTATTTTTGATACTTAATTTTTTAAGGGCTGAAGTATTTTTTGATTATACTTATAAATTTACCTTAAATAAAGATGAAAAAGCAAGTGTAAAAATAAAAGAAATTGATTATCCTGATGAGATTTATTATTTTGACTTTTCATGGACTTTATTTGATCAAACTAATATCATTGTTCATTCAAGATATAAAAAATACCCTAGACAATTTGTGATGTCTTTAAGAAGAAATTTAAACTGGGTAGATCAAACCTTAGTACCTGATTATAAAAATCCTCATATAGATAGAGCAAGATTAATACTTGAATTTAGTGATTTTAAAAAAGGCGAAGCTATTTTTACTGTGTATATTGAAGATAGAGATAAAAGATTAGAAGTAGAATTTTTAGACCCTAGAAAAGCTAGTCTTAACCAAAACTAAAGTAAAATTTAATAAAATACAATTATAAGAAAACTAAGGAAAGCATAGTGCAAAAGATCGATCAATATATGCATGAATTTTTATCTGAATTAAATTATAAGCCTATTTTAACCATGAGTTCAAAACTTCAAGGTGGTAAAAAATTACGCTCAAAACTACTTTTAAAAATAGCTGGGGAAAGCGATATTAGCTATAAAATCTGTGCCATTATAGAGTTAATTCATGCTGCAAGTTTATTGCACGATGATGTGATTGATGAGGCAAAATTAAGAAGAGGTGTAAAGTCTATCAATGCACAATTTGGAGCTAAAAATGCTATCATGCTTGGAGATATTTTATACTCAAAAGCCTTTTATGAACTTTCTTTGATTGATTTAAAATTAGCAAAAATCATTTCTAATGCTGTTGTTATGCTTTCTGTTGGTGAATTAATGGATGTAAATTTAAGCGAAACTTTCAATAGTGATAAAAACGCTTATTTACAAATGATATATAACAAAACAGCCGTTTTAATCGAAGCTAGTGCAAGATGTGGGGCAATACTTGCTGATTTAAATGAAGATGATTTTGCAGAATATGGTAAAAATTTAGGTTTAGCTTTTCAAATTGTAGATGATATTTTAGATATCAAAGGTGATGAACAAACCTTAGGTAAACCCGCCATGAATGATTTTAAAGAAGGTAAAACTACTCTTGCTTATATGTATTTATATGAAAAATTAAATTCACAAGATCAAGAAATGCTTAAGTCTTATTACAAGAAAGATTTAAGTATAGATGAGATTGCTTGGATTAAAAATAAAATGCAAGAATATGGAATTTTTAATCAAGTTGGCCGAGAATTAAACACTTATGCAAATAATGCTTTAAAAACCATAGAAAAATATAATATAAAAGATTTAGAAGATATTATTAAAAGTATGATAGAAAGGGAATTTTAATGCATTATTATTGCATCAGTTTTACACATAAAAATACAGATATTGCTACTAGAGAAAAACTTTCCTTTTCTAATGAAGACAAAAAAAGAGAATTACTAAAGCTAATCCATGCTAATAATAAAATTTTAGAAAGCTTAGTACTTAGTACTTGTAATAGGGTTGAAATTTTTCTTTTTGTTGGGGATGTTGAAAGCATTAATGAGCATATTTTAAAAACACTTAGTTTACTTTGTGGGGTTGATAGGGAAAATTTAAGCACTAAGGCTGATTTTTACGAAGATAGCGGAGCTATTCATCATTTATTTTCTGTAGCAAGTTCGCTTGATAGTTTAGTTATTGGTGAAACACAAATTGCTGGACAATTAAAAGATGCTTATAAATTTGCCCTGCAAGAACAAAGATGTGGTGTGCATTTAACTAGAGCAGTACATTATGCTTTTAAATGTGCGGCAAATGTTAGAAATCAAACTGAAATTTCTAAAAATCCTATTTCAGTTGCTTCAGTAGCAGTAGCAAAAGCCAAAGAACTCCTAAATTTAGAAAATAAAACTGCAGTTGTAGTAGGTGCAGGGGAAATGAGCGAGCTAGCCTGTAAGCATTTATTAAATGCTAAGGCTAAAGTATTGATATTAAATAGAGACATACAAAATGCCCAAAAGCTTTGTGGGAATTTGGGTGAAAATGCAAGTTGTGAAAGTATTGCAAATTTAAAAGAAGCATTAAATCAATATGAGATATTTTTTAGTGCCACAAATGCTCCACATGCTATTATAACTAATGATTTATTAGAAGAAAAAGATTATAAAAGATATTTTTTTGATATAGCAGTACCTAGGGATATTGATATAAAAGCAAATGAAAAAAATATAGTCTACGCTGTTGATGATTTAGAAGAAGTCGTAAGAAAAAATTTAACTCTAAGAGAACACCAAGCACAAGTTGCTTATTCTATAGTAGGCACTATGACAAATGAGTTTTTCCAACATCTAAGCAAACTAGCAACCTTGCCTTTAGTGAAACAACTACGCTTGCAAGCTGATGAAATCGCTAAAGAACAACTACAAAAGGCTATAGATAAAGGATATTTAAAACACTCAAACCATGAAGAAGCAAGAAAGCTTATAGGACAAGTAATGAATGCATTTTTACATCATCCTAGTGTAAATTTAAAAAAACTAAGCGGAACTATGCAAAATGATTCAGTCGTTAATGCTATGCGTTATGTGTTTGATTTAAAAAATGAAAACATGGAAGGTTTAAACCTTTATAAATGTGAATTTAATTTGGAGAATAATCATGAAATTTAGTAAATTTTATGCCATAAGTACAAAAGAAAATCCAAAAGACGCTACTTTACCAAGTCATATATTTTTAGTTAAAGGTGCCTTTGTAGAACAAATTGGAAGTGGTCTGTATAATTTTTTACCTTTAGGAAAAAGAGTTTTAGATAAGATTAAAAATATCATCAAAGAAGAAATGGATAAAGCAGGGGCTTTAGAAGTAAATTTAAGTTTTAATACTCCAGCAGAACTTTGGAAGGAAAGTGGGAGATTTAATGTTTTTGGTAAAGAGCTTTTACGCTTTAAAGATAGAAAAGAAAATGATTTTGTCTTAGGGCCAACTCATGAAGAAGCTATGGTGGCTTTAGTAAGAAATAAAATAAACTCTTACAAGCAACTTCCATTGCATTTATATCAAATAGGACTTAAATTTAGAGATGAGGCTAGACCTAGATTTGGACTTTTAAGATGTAGAGAATTTTTAATGAAAGATGGTTATAGTTTTCATGCTAATGAAGCTGATTTAGACAAAGAATTTAATCTTATGCATGAAACTTATAGTAAAATTCTTACAAGATTAGGGCTTGAATTTAGAGCTGTTGAAGCTGATAGTGGGGCTATTGGTGGAAGCGGTTCAAAAGAATTTATGGTTTTGGCTAAAAATGGCGAGGATGATATATTATTATGTGAGCATTGTGATTATGCTGCAAATATCGAAGCAGCAAAAAGAGCTAAAAAAAGTTGCGAAGATGAAAGGCCAGAAGCTGATTTTGCCACACAATTTCACACTCCAAATGTAAAAACTATAGAAGAATTAGCGGAATTTTTTAAAATTAACCCTTACTATACTATCAAAGCTATTGCTAAAAAAGCTATTTATGAAAATGAAGAAAAAATTGTAGTATTTTTTATACGCGGTGATGATGAACTGCAAGAAGTTAAAGCACTAAATGCAGCAAATGCGTTAGAATTAGTTGATGTAAATGAAGAAGAATTAGAAAAAGTGGGTTTAGTGCCAGGATTTATCGGATTTGTAAGATTAAATGGAGTTGATTTTTATATTGATCATGAGCTTGAAAATGAAACAAACATGATCATTGGTGCAAATAAAAAAGATTATCATTTAGTCGGAATCAATGTTGTAAATTTAAATAAAGAACGCTTTAAAGATCTTGCGGCAGTTAAAGAGCATGATCTTTGTCCAAAATGTCAACACAAGCTTAAGCAAAGCAAAGGTATTGAAGTAGGGCATATTTTTAAACTTGGAAATAAATACTCAAAAGCAATGAATGCAAGCTATTTAGATGAAAATGGTAAAGCTCAATTTTTCACTATGGGTTGTTATGGTATGGGAGTGAGCCGTTTGGTTGCAGTTGCCATAGAAGCAAGCCATGATGAAAAAGGTTGTATTTGGAATAAAACTTTAGCTCCTTTTGTTTTAGATATCATCGTTTCTAATATAAAAGATACAAAAGCCATGGAATTTGCTGAGCAAATTTATACTCATTTTAAAGATAAAGAAATTTTATTTGATGATAGAAATGAGCGTTTTGGTGTAAAGATTAATGATTTTGAATTAATGGGCTTTCCTTATGCTTTAGTTATAGGCAAAGGCTTAGAAAATGATGAAGTAGAATTAATCCATAGAAATACCTTAGAAAAACAAGTTTTAAAAACCCAAGAAGTAATTTCACACTTAGAGAAAATTTTATGATAGCAAGAATAAATATAAGCGCATTTTTGATTTTAGAATTAATTGCTAGTATTTTATTTATAACCTTTTTTGGTTTTTTAAATTTTTTTATGATAGTTTTTGCAAGTATGTTTTTAGGGGCAATGTTTTTAGCAAAGACTTGGACAAATCTCATCACTATGCAAAATACCAACACGAATTTATTTGGTATGATTAAATTATTTTCCTTAACTATAGTAGGAATTTTACTTTTAATACCAGGAATTTTAAGTACATTTTTAGGAATTTTGCTTTTATTTTTTATGATGGTGCTAAAACTTTTTACAAAACAAAAAAGAAAATACCATCATCAAACAAATAATGAAGAAGAAATCATCGATGTAGAAATCATACAGGAGCATAAAAAATGCAATTAATCATCGCAACAAGAAAAAGCCAACTTGCATTATGGCAAAGTGAGTATATAAAAAATAAATTATCGCAAACGCATTCTGAATTAGAAATTTCTTTAGAGGGTTTTAAAACAAAAGGTGATGTTTTACTTGATTCGCCTTTGGCTAAAATAGGTGGAAAAGGACTTTTCACAAAAGAACTTGAAGAAAGTATGTTAAGAGGCGATTCGCATTTAGCTGTGCATAGCTTAAAAGATGTGCCTAGTTTTTTCCCAAAAGGTTTAGTTTTAGCTGCTATTTCAAAAAGAGAAGTGGTAAATGATGCTTTTTTAAGTGAGTATTATGAGAGCTTAAATGCTCTCCCAAAAGGTGCAAAAGTAGGTACAACAAGTCTTAGAAGAAGAATGCAACTTTTAGCGTTAAGGCCTGATTTAAACATCATTTCTCTAAGAGGTAATATCAACTCGCGCTTAGAAAAACTTAAAGCCAAGGAATTTGATGCTATTATTTTAGCTCTAGCTGGCATTAAACGCTTAGGTTTAGATAAAGAAATAAAATACATTAGGGCTTTTGAACTTGATGAGATGATACCCGCAGCTTCCCAAGGAGCTTTAGGTATAGAAAGCATTGATGATAAACAAATTTTAAAATACCTTGAATGCTTAAATGATGAAAATGCCTTTATAGAAACCCATATAGAAAGAGATTTTATAAAAACTCTAGAAGGTGGTTGTCAAGTACCTATAGGTATTAATGCAAAAATCATTGATGAAAAAATAGAAATTCACGCCATAGTAGGCTTACCTGATGCAAGTAAAATTCTCAAAGAAAAAAGAGTAATTGATAAGCAAGATTACGCAAAAGCGGGCGAGCTTTTAGCTAAAGAAATGATAGCAAAAGGTGCAAAAGAAATTTTAAAAGAAGCAGAGAGTATGATATAAATGCAAAAATTCATAGAGCTTTTAGAAAAAAATAATTTATTAAAAACCATTCATGAGCCTGTTGATGTTGATCTTGAAATGGCACATTTAGCTTATATAGAAGTTAAAAAAGAAGATTCTAAAGCCTTACTTTTTACTAATGCGGTAAAAAATGGTAAAAAATACGATTATCCTGTCCTTTTAAATACTTTTTGTAATGAAAAAGCTTTAAATTTAGCATTTGAAAAAGACTATGAAGATGTGGCTAAAGAAATTAGTTCTTTGCTTAAAATGCATATACCACAAAGCTTTGGTGCAAAATTAAATTTTTTCAAAACCTTACTTGATTTAAAAAATATCCCACCAAAACGCATTAAAAAAGATGGAGAATTTAATTACAAAAGCTTAAATTCTTTATATGATATGCCTATTTTAAAAACTTGGGAAAAAGACGCTGCGCCTTTTATTACCATGGGGCAAGTTTATACTCAAAGCATAGATGGAAAACAAAATAATCTTGGAATGTATCGTTTGCAAGTAGTTAATGAAAAAACCTTACTTATGCATTGGCAAATTCATAAAGATGCAAGCCATTTTTTCCATGAGTATAAAAAAGCAAATCAAAAAATGCCAGTAAGTATAGCCATAGGTGGAGATCCTTTATATATTTGGTGTGCTCAAGCGCCTTTACCAAAAGGAATTTTCGAACTTTTACTTTATGGTTTTATCAAGAAAAAACCTGCCATTTTGGCAAAATGCAAAAGTAATCATCTTTATGTGCCTTATGATAGTGACTTTGTAATTGAGGGCTTCGTAGATCCAAATGAATTTGCACCTGAGGGTCCTTTTGGAGATCATACAGGCTTTTATACTCCTGTTGAACTTTGTCCTGTCTTAAAAGTAGAAAAAATCTTTGCTAAAAAAAATGCGATTTATCAAGCTACTGTTGTAGGAAAACCACCTTTAGAAGATAAATATATGGGGCTTGGCACAGAAAGAGTTTTTTTACCTTTACTTCAAACAAATGCTCCTGATTTGATAGATTATAACATGCCTGAAAATGGAGTTTTTCATAATTTAATCTTAGCCAAAATAGAAGCAAAATATCCAGCTCATGCAAAACAAGTCATGCATACTTTTTGGGGTGTAGGACAAATGAGTTTTGTAAAACATGCTATTTTTGTTGATGAAAATGCACCTTGCTTGCAAGATTATGACAAACTCATACCTTATATACTTAATCGTTTTGATGAAGAAAAATTGCTTATTAGTGAAGGAATTTGCGATCAGCTTGATCATGCTTCAAGCACTTATTGCTATGGTGGTAAAGCAGGACTTGATGCGTGTGGTGATGAGAAAAAAGTTGAACTTGAAATTTTAAGCGATAAAGCTTTACTTTCACTTTTTAAAGAAAAAGATCAAAGTATTTTAAAATTAAAGCAATTTTACACCCGAACCTTTGCTCCAATTTGTGTGATTTTGATTGATAAAAAAGAAAAAATTGCTCAAATTTTTGAAAAACTACAAACTTATAAAAAGCATTTTAGAATTTTAGTTTTCTTAGATACAGATGCTATTTTAGAAAATCCTTATATGTTAATTTGGCGTGTGGTGAATAATATCGATGCAAAAAGAGATATATTTATCAAAAAAGATTGTGTTGCAATTGATGCGACAAATAAAGGATTGTTAGAAGATTATCATAAAGAATGGCCTTTAATGACAAATTGTTCTAAAGAGGTTATAAACAGACTTATTGCAAGAAATTTACTTCCAAATGATGAAAAATTATTCAAAAAGTTTGAAATTTTTTAATTTTAAACTTTTTGAGAACACTTTTTGCTTGTAAGAAAATATAGATTTTTAATCTAAATATTAAGTTTTTTAAAATTATGTCGATAGAGTATTTTAAAGTCTTTTAAAAAGGAGTTTAAAATGGACATTAGTAACAATATTCAAAGAGATGCAAATGTAGCTCATTTTAATACAAAAAGCGTTGAAAAAGCACCTCAAGAGAATAAACAACAAGTTAATTTAAACGATCAAGATGAGAATTTAAATGAAAAACTAAAAAACGCGACAGAAAAGCTTAATAGTCAAATGGAAATACTAGGAACAAATGTGCGTTTTGCATTTAATGACAAAATCAATGAAATGTATATAAATGTTACCGAAAAAGACACAGGAAAACTCATACGTAAAATTCCTAGTGAAGAAGTAATGAAATTAATAGAGCATTTTAAAGGTGTTATTGGTACTATTTTTGATAAGGAGAGTTAATCATGGCAGTAGGTAGTTTAGGAAGTTTAGGGATAGGTTCAGGTGTTTTAACAAGCGATACGCTTAATAAACTAAAAGAAGCAGAAATGCATGCGAATTTGAAATTTTATAATTCACAACTTGAAACCAATGGCTTAAGACAGAAAGATTTGGCAGAGCTTGAAGCTAAACTACTTGCATTTCAAACAGCTGTAAATAGTCTAGGAGATGCTTCACAGTTTAATCAAAAAAAAGTATCACCTAGTGTAAGTGGAGATAGTGCTGCTGCTAGTTTAACTGTAGGATCTTTATCCAATCTTACAAACATGAAAGTTATTGTTGATCAACTTGCTCAAAAAGATGTATATCAAAGTAATGGTTTTAAAGATAAAACTTCATCGGTACTACAAAATTTAGGTCTACAAGGCACTAAATCTTTTACAATCACACAAGATGGAAAAGAATATAAAATAGAAATTGATCAAAGCACTACCGTAGCTCAACTTGCTGAAAAAATCAACTCTGCTACAGGGGGCAAAGTAGAAGCTAAAATAGTCAATACTGGAGATAAAGAAAACCCATATCGTTTAGTAGTACAAAGTAAAGATACTGGAACGCAAAACAATATTTCTTTTTCAGGTGATGAAGATCTCTTAGAAGGTATGGGTTGGAAGCTTGATAAAAATAGTATTAGTGCTGGTGGTTTATTTGGTTTTAGACAACAAAATAATACAGATAAAACTCAAATTAGCGGATCCCTTACTACTAGTATAAATGAAAATGATAAACTTCTTGGCTCTGGCGAAAAAACTTCTTTAACTTTTGTAGTTAAAAATGGTGATACTTACGATAGATATACCATAGATATCGATGAAAATACTACTTATAAAAGTTTAGCTGAACAAATTAGTAAAAAAACTGGTGGTAAAGTTAACCTTGAAATAAAAGATGGAACAGCAACTTTCAAAACAACTAATGGAGCTGAACTTGGTATTTTTGATGGAGGCTATGCTGTAGATGAAGATGGTAATATTGATAAAGCAAATTATACTAGAGATGACAAAGCTACTTCACTATTGAAAGATAAATTTGGTATTACTTTAGATACTAGCACTCCACAAGGTTATAATGTTTCTAAAGATAATAAAAATCATATCCAAAAAGGAATGGATGCTATCTTTAGTGTAGATGGTGTTCAAATGACTAGACCAACCAACACTATCACAGATATAAGTCCAGATACCACCTTAGAGCTTAAACAAAAAGGTGAAATAAGCTTTAATGTGACTCAAGATACAGCTGCCATAGCTGAATCTTTAGAAAGTTTGGCAACTGCTTATAATGATTTAATGCTAAATCTTACAGCAGCTACAAAATATGATCCTGATGCAGGAACAAAAGGAAATTTTGTAGGTGTTAATGCAATCTCAAATATAAAATCTCAAATTAATAATATTTTACTTCAAACTATCACAGTTGATGGAACAATTACAGTTGGAGATAGTGAAACTTCAGAAGGGACAAAAATATCATCTAAAGTTAGTTTATCTTTGGCTGATTATGGACTTACTATATCTAATGGAACCATGACTTTTGATTCTTCTAAATTTAACACCAAATTTAGCGAAGATCCGGAAATGGCTGAAAGATTTTTCGTAGGAAGTAATGGTTTTGAAGATATAAACTTAAGTGGAGAAAAGGTTGGAGGATTTGCAAGCAAAAACCCAAATGGTATTGATTTTAAAGACTCTGAATTTAAAATTATTTATAATGAAGAAACCATAGATTTAACCAAAACAAAAAATGGCGATCCTTTTGTGCTAACGGGAAGCACAGATGAAGAAATGGCTCAAAATTTAGTTGATCATATTAATAGCTTTGGTCTAGAAGGCTTAGAGGCCAGTTTTGAAATTATCAATCAAGGAAGTCCTGACCAAAAAATTCAATTTAAAATTAAAGGAACTTCAGGAAGTGATTTGGAAATTCAAGGCAAAGAAGACTTTTTAAAACAATTTGGATTAAGTCCTAAAACTATGTATTCAAATTGGAAAGAAGAAACCGGAACTTTTGGTGTGCTTAAAAACACCATGAGAGAGATGATGAGTTCAGAAGGTTCTTTTGGTGGGTATAAAGCTTCTTTAACAAAAGAATCAAAGAATTTGAATGAAACCATAGAAAATACAAAAAGCTCTATTGATACAAAATATGATACTATGTGGTCAACATGGGCAGCATATGATAGTATTATTTCTAAATTAAACAATCAGGCAAGCGTTATTGCTAATATGATTAATGCAGCAAATAATCAAAATTCTTAAAACAAGAAAGGATTTAAATGGTAAATAGTGCAGTTTACAATGCATATTCACAAAGCCAAGCAGGTGTAGAATCTCAAGAAAAACTTATAGAGATGTTATACGGAGGGATTCTACGCTTTGCTAGTAGAATAAAAATAGCCATACAAAATGAAAATATTGAAGAAAGAGTGTATTATGTAAAAAGAGCCAGTGCTATTTTTGTTGAGCTTATTAACTGTCTTGATTATGAAAAAGGCGGGGATGTAGCACATTATCTAAGTGGTTTATATACTAGAGAATTACAACTTCTTTCTTTAGCAAACATAGAAAATAATGAGGCTAGAGTAGATGAAGTAATAAATGTAGTAAAAGGCTTATTAGAAGCTTGGAGGGAAGTACATCAAAAATGAGCGAGAAAAAATGGATAGATGAGTTTAAATTAGCTGTATATACTGAAGATGTGGAAAAAATAGTTAAACTCATCGAAAAACCTGACTTTAAAGATTATCCCAATGAGGCTTTAGCGCTTACCAATGAAGCAATAGCTTTCATGAAAAAAAAGCAAGATGAAGTAGCTATTAATTTACAAAAACTCAAAAAAGCTTCTGCTTATATGAAGTAAAACATGGCGATAAGCCGAGTTCTGTCAAGAGCGATCATTTATCTAGACTTGTTTTTGCAAACAAATTCAAGCGAAGGGTTATATTATAAGACTAAAACCACCCCTTCTTGCTGCAGATTGGGTTTACATAGCTAGCTTTGTTACCAAAGCTACTGGTAGGCTCTTACTCTACCGTTTCACCTTTTCCATAAAAATATGGTAGTATTCTTTCTGTTGCACTTTCCCTTAGGTTACCCTAGCCATCCATTAGATGGAATCTTTGTCTTATTGCAGCTCGGACTTTCCTCTTCAAAAAGAAGCGATCGCTTGCCATGTTTAGATAAATTCTACCAAAAAAATTATTTTTATACCAGAGCAAAAATAAGATTTAGTGTAATTTTTAATTTATTTTCATATTTTACAAGTTCTAAATTTTTAACTTTTATATAAGGATCTAGTTTTTGTAAAAATTGCATTAAAAAATAAAAATCACTAACAAAACTCAATTTTAATTCATAATAAGCAAAATATTCATCTTGATTTTTATAGCTTTGAATTTGCAAAGATTGCACTCCATTAAGATTCTTTTCTATATCCTTTAAAATATTTTGATAATCTTTATTTATACTTAAAAACGAGCGATCATTATAAGATATATTTTCATCTTCTTTTAAATCAGAAATCATTTCTTGTTTTTGCTCGTATTTTGTTTGTAAAACATATAGTTCATCTTTTGATAACTTCATTTGTTTTTCAAAATAGTCAAAAACACCCATATAAACCATGAAAAAACCAAAGACAAAGGCAACTATCAAAGCTAGTGTAAATTCACGATCAGATAACTTAGCAAAGATATTTTCTAAATTTTTATAAAGATTTTTCAAAAACAAGAGTGATTTTTCCATTATTAACTTCTTTATTTTTTAATACAAAATGATGCTTTTTAAAATCTTCATAAAATTCATAGTCATTTTTAAGCTCTATAATAAAATCATTATTTTTAACATGCAAAGCCTCTATATGAGCTTGATGAAAATTTAAAACTTTTAAAAAATCATAAAAATCTTTATAACAAAGTGTATTTGCATAAAATTTTTGCAATAAATCAACCTTTAACTCATTTTCTTCTTGTAGTTTTTTAAACTCATGATTTTGCTTTTGATTTATTTTTACCTGTTCTAAAATATCATCTTGCTTTTTTATTAAATTTTCATATTTTGTTTTCTCATTTTCATAAAATGATTTTTGTGTATATAAATACAAGGGATAAGCTAAAGCTAGTAAAACTCCACAAACAAAAGCCAATAAAATCTTAAAACTAAAAGATTTCAAATGATTTATTTTTTCTTTGTTGGTAAAATTAATCTTGACTTGATCGCATTTTTTTAACAATTTTTGATAAAAAATATTACTATTAAATTTATCAAAACCGCTAAGATTTTGAGTATCATCTATGCTTATAATGTGCTTATAGGTATTTTTTAATTTTTCTTCATATATTTTACCATAAACATTTAATGGTATAACTTTACAATTTTGAAAATCACACCCCAAATACTCCACTAAAACTATGTATTTTTCCTTAAACAATAATGCAAGATTTTCACCATTTGTATTATTTTTAAAATACACTTCAAAAAGTAAGGGTTCTGGGATTATATAATCAATATCTAGAATATCTTCATATTTGCACAAAAATACTTGAGTAAAAGATTTATCTTGAAAATACTTTAACTTATAAGAAAAATCATCTTTAAGACCAAGCTCTTCAAAACTCTTTTTTAAAATTTCATCTTCACTAATAGGATTTGCAAATTTAATATATAAAAGCTTTTCATAAGCAAGAAAATCTTTTAGAATTGTTTTCTTACTCATCATAAAGGATTTTCTTAAGGTTTTGCTCGTTTTTGTGCCAATTTTTCTCAAGTTGAACGAATAATTTTAGCATTACCTTTTTTTGTGCTAATTTTTCTATTTTAACCCTAGCTTCTTTACCTATACGCTTAATTGTAGTACCATCTTTACCTAGTATCATTCCTTTGTGAGAATTACTATCTGTAATGATAGTGGCATTGATATAATAAATTTGCTCTAGTTCTTTGATTTTTTCTATTTTGACTTCAGTACTATAAGGAATTTCATCACTTAAATTTTCATATATAGCTTCTAAGATAAAATCTCTATAAATGTCCTTTTCATTTGTTGTAGTAATAAACTCAGGATCAAAATAATACGGATGTTCAGGCAAATACTTAATCATCTCATCTAAAAGAATTTTTTTATAAAATTTTTGCTTTGCAGAATAGGGGATAATAGCACTAAAATGTGAGCTAAACTGAGAATACTCGCTTAATTTTTTAAGCAAAACTTCTTTTTTTACTAAATCAACCTTATTGATTAATACAATATGCGGTACTTTAGGGTTTAAACTTAAAAAATTTTCATAATCTTTAATATCATCATAAATACTAGCTACAAATAAAATCACATCACAATCTGCAATGCTTTTAATCGCCAAATCAATCATAAGCTGATTCATAGCCTTAGAGCTTGCATGCAAACCTGGTGTATCTATAAAAATAAGCTGATGATTTTCATGCATTATAATCGCATTGATCTTTCTTCTTGTGGCATTTTGCTTATGAGAAACCATAGCCACTTTTTCTTCTAATAAAGAATTTAGGATAGAACTTTTTCCCGCATTAGTTCTACCCACTATGCTTATAAAGCCACTTTTCACAAGATATACCTAGCTAAATCTTTATTTTCTATGATATCTCCAAGTTTAACTTGCACTTTAAAATCATCTATTTTATATACTTTACCTGCATATTCATCCGCTTCAAAACTAATATCCTCTAAAAGTTTTTCCACTACTGTATGTAAGCGTCTTGCACCAATATCTTGCATTTCTTCATTAGCCTTGCTTGCTATTTTTGCTATTTCTCTAATAGCCTCATCTTCAAAAACAAGCTCTACATTTTCAGTTTTTAAAAGCTCAATGTATTGTGTTAGTAATGAATTTTTAGGTCTTGTTAAAATAGCATATAAGGCATCCTCATCTAGCGAATCAAGCTCAACTCTTAAAGGAAAACGCCCTTGAAGTTCAGGGATTAAATCACTTGGTTTGCTTAGATGAAAAGCACCTGCTGCAATAAATAAAATATGATCAGTTTTTAAAGGACCAAATTTAGTTTGTATAGTGCTACCTTCAACTATAGGAAGCAAATCTCTTTGCACTCCTTCTTTGCTTGGATCTTGGCGGTTTGAATTGGAGCTTGAAACTGCTACTTTATCTATCTCATCGATAAAAATAATACCTTCATTTTCAGCTCTTCTTAAAGCCTCGCCTTTAATACTTTCCATATCAAGAATTTTCTCACTTGCTTCTTGAGCTAGAGCTATTCTTGCATCTTTTACCTTCATTTCTTTTTTAACTTTTTTATTACCCACACCAATAACTTTTACTATATCTTGCATAGCACCCATTTCAGGTGGTAAATTTGGATTAGTATCAAATACACTTTGTGAAATTTCAACTTCTATTGTGCTATCATCTAAATCACCAGCTTTTAATTTCACGCGCATTTTTTCTAAAGAATTTTGATACTCTTCTTGTTTTTCTTCACTAACACCCTTTGGTAAAGGCGGTAAAAGTTTTTCTAAAATCTTATTTTCTATAAATTCATTAATCTTTTCTTTGTTTTTTTCTTTTTCTTCATTTTTTACTAAATTTAAAGCAGCATTAGCTAAATCTCTAACCATGCTTTCTACATCACGCCCAACAAAACCAACTTCAGTATATTTACTTGCTTCAACTTTTACAAAAGGAAGTCCCATCATCTTAGCAAGGCGTCTTGCAATCTCTGTTTTACCAACCCCAGTTGATCCTATCATTAAAATATTTTTTGGCATGATATCATCTTGAAGTTCAGGGCTAAGCTGCATTCTTCTATAACGATTTCTTAAAGCAATTGCTATGATTTTTTTGGCATTTTTTTGCCCAATTACATAATCATCTAAAAATTTTACAATCTCTTTTGGAGTTAAATTCATTTATCATCCTCAATTACATAAGTTTTAATATTTGTATTTGTATAAATGCAAATTTCACCAGCAATTTGCAAGCTTTCTTTAACTAATTCTTCCTCATCTAAACTTGAGTGTTTAGCTAAAGCTCTTGCAGCAGAAAGTGCATAGTTACCTCCACTACCAATAGCAGCTATAGCACCATCTTCAGGCTCAACTACATCTCCAGTTCCTGAAAGTAAGAATATATGATTTCTATCTAATACCAACATCATTGCTTCAAGTTTTCTTAGATATTTATCCTTACGCCATTCTTTTGAAAAATCTATTGCAGCTTTTAATAAATCACCCTTAGAACTAGAAAGTAGTTTTTCAAACATATCAAAAAGATTAAAAGCATCAGCAGTGCTTCCTGCAAAGCCTGCTAATACTTTTCCATTGTTCAATTTTCTAATTTTAACTGCATTGTTTTTTAAAACAGTGTTTCCAAAACTTACTTGTCCATCTCCACCAATTACAGATTTATTTTTACCTTTATAAGCTAAAATTGTAGTTGCGTGAAACATTATTCTCCTTTAACTTCTAGCTTAAATACAGCATGAATTGCATGGCCTAATTTTGCTGAAATTTCATGCACACCAAGTTCTTTTATAGTATCACACTCTAAGCTTTTTTTATCAAGCTCTATGCCTTTTTGATCCTTTAGCACATGAGCGATTTCATCTTTAGTAACCCCACCAAACAAGCTTCCATTGGCTCCTACAGGCTTAGCTATGCAAATAGTAATTTTAGATAATTCTTCTTTTAATTTTTCCAAATTTGCAAGCTCAAATCTTAAATTTTCTGCCTTTTTCTTTTGCTCTGCTTCATACTGTTTTAAAACTTCATGTGTAGCAGCTTTAGCAAAACCTTTGGCAATTAAAAAATTTTGTCCATATCCATCTTTTACTTCTTTAACTTCTCCTGCTTTTCCTAAACTTTTTACATCTTTAATCAATAATACTTTCATTGTTTTCCTTTTTTAAAATTTTCTTCCATTTTTACCTGCGATGATAAATCTTAAAGCATTTAATCTTATAAAACCTGCTGCATCTTTTTGATCATACACAGCATCTTCTTCAAAAGTACAATAAGCCTCACTAAATAAACTATCATTCGCACTTTCTCTGCCTATTACCATTACATTACCTTTATATAATTCAAGTTTAACTTTACCATTTACATATTTTTGTGACTCATCAATTAAGGCTTGAAGCATTAATCTTTCAGGCGAGAACCAATAGCCATTATAAATTAAACTTGCATATTTTGGCATTAATTCATCTTTTAAATGCGCTGCTTCTCTATCAAGAGTGATACTTTCTATAGCACGATGTGCTTTTAAAAGTATGCTTCCACCTGGAGTTTCATAACAACCTCTACTTTTCATACCCACATAGCGATTTTCAACAATATCAAGACGACCTATACCATGTTTTGCGCCAAGTTCATTTAGCTTTGCTAAAAGCTGCGCAGGAGACATTTTTTCTCCATTAATAGCACATAAATCGCCTTTACTAAACTCAAGCTCTATCACTTCACTTTCATTTGGAGTTTCTTTTAAATCTTTCACCCAGCGCCACATATCTGCTTCGGGTTTAGCCGCAGGATCTTCAAGCACCAAACCCTCATAAGAAATATGCAATAAATTTGCATCCATAGAATAAGGTGATTTACCTGGTTTTTTAGCTATATCAATACCATGTTTTTGCGCATAAGCTAAGAGTTTTTCACGGCTATTTAAATCCCATTCTCTCCAAGGAGCAATGATGGCTAAATTTGGATTTAGCGCCAAAGCACCTAATTCAAAACGCACTTGATCATTTCCTTTACCAGTTGCTCCATGACTAATAGCATCTGCTTTTGTTTTATTTGCTATTTCTACTAAAGCTTTTGCTATCAAAGGTCTTGCTATACTTGTACCTAGTAAATATTCTCCCTCATAAATAGCATTTGCTCTAAACATAGGAAATACATAATCTTTTACAAATTCATCTTTTAAATCTTGAATAAAAATATTTTCTTCTTTTACACCCAAAGAAAGTGCTTTTTTTCTAGCAGGCTCAAGCTCTTCACCTTGTCCAATATCTGCTGTGAAAGTTACCACTTCACATTTATACTCATCTTGTAACCATTTTAAAATTATACTTGTATCAAGTCCACCAGAATATGCTAAAACCACTTTTTTGATATCTTTTTTCATTGTCTTTCCTCTTTGTAAAAATAATTTTAAAATTTAACGAATTTAGCTTAATATAATGTAAAATATTTAGACATTTTATAACATTTTCTTGTATTTTTTGATAAAATATTTTTATGAGAATAGATAAGTTTTTAAATGTAGTTAATATTACTAAGCGTCGTGCTATTTCAGAGGATATGTGTAAAAGTGGCGTAGTAAGTATAAACAATCAAGTAGTTAAAGCTAGTAAAGAAGTAAAAATTGGCGATGAAATAAGCATTAAATTTATAGAATATACTAATATCTATAAAGTCTTAGACATACCAACAACCAAAAGCATACCAAAAGCTATGCAAGAAAAATATGTGGTAAAAATTCAATGAAAGAAATGATTTTAAGTCAAAATGAGCTTTATAAGCTTTGTGAAATTTTGCCTAAAAATGGAGTTATTTTGCTTCAAGGGGATTTAGCAAGTGGTAAAACTACTTTGGTGCAAAACTATGCTCAATTTCTTGGAATAGAAAAAACACTTAATTCTCCTACATTTTCTATCATGCAAGAATATGATTTTCAACAAGGTAAAATGTATCATTATGATATTTATCAAGAAGGTTTTAATGGACTTTTAAAAAATGGTTTGATTGAAAATTTTTTTGAAGAGGGTTTGCATTTGGTAGAGTGGGGTGATGAAAAATTAAAAAAATATTTAGATAAATATCAAATTTTTAATATAATTTTACAAATCATTCCTTATGAAAGTAAAAGAAAGTATATAGTACATGAGTAAGCTAGAAGCTAGAAATTTAGAAAAAATCATTAAAAAAACTAAAATCATACACGATGTTTCACTAGAAGTACAAAGCGGGGAAGTAGTAGGACTTTTAGGGCCTAATGGGGCAGGAAAAACTACAAGTTTTTATATGATATGTGGGCTTATTTTACCAACAAGCGGACAGGTGTTTTTAGACTCACAAGATATCACAAAAGAACCACTTAATAAAAGAGCAAAGCTTGGCATTGGGTATTTACCTCAAGAAAGTAGTGTTTTTAAAGACTTAAGCGTAGAAGAAAATTTACTTTTAGCCGCCCAAGTAATATATAAGGATAAAAATTTATTAGAACAAAAGATAGAACAAATGCTAGAATTACTTAGCATAGAGCCTATTAGGCACAGAAAAGGTATGAGTTTAAGTGGGGGTGAAAGAAGGCGTTGTGAAATCGCAAGATCGCTTATGTGTGATCCTAAATTTTTACTTTTAGATGAACCATTTGCTGGGGTTGATCCTATCGCAGTGAGTGAAATTCAAAGCTTGATTAATGATTTAAAGGCTATGAACATAGGTGTTTTAATCACCGATCATAATGTAAGAGAAACTCTAGCAATTTGCGATAGAGCTTATGTGATTAGAAGCGGAAGGTTGCTAGCTAGTGGCAATGCTAATGAAATTGCACATAATGAAGATGTTAAAAAATACTATCTTGGAAGTGAGTTTAGACTTGAATAATGCTTAAACAAAAAACCTCTATAACGCAAAAAGCAAAACTATCACAAACCTTAAGATCTTGGCTTCCTATATTGCAAGCTAATATTGAAGATCTAAAAGAAAGCTTAGATGAATTTGCTAAAGAAAATCCTTTTATAGAGATCAAAGAAAACTCAAGTATTACAAACAATCAAAACAAGTATTATCAAGAATATTTTAGTAAAAATACCACCACGCAAATGATTGATGCAAAAAGCTTAGAAGTAAAAAATGTGTATGAACTTTTAAGCGAGCAAATCATACCACCATTTTTTCCTACTAAAAAATCCCAAACTATTGCTGAAAAAATCATAGAATGTTTAAACCATGAAGGTTATTTTGAATATGATGAGGAAATTTTAGGTGAATTTGATCCTTTAGAAGTGGAAAAAATCAGGCAAAGATTTAAATACCTTGATCCCGTTGGAGTAGGGGCAAAAGACAATCAAGAAGCTTTTATTTTTGCATTAGAGCATTTTGACTTAGATGATGAGCTTTATGAGTTTTGCAAAATGTTGATTTTAAATTTAGAAAATGCAAAAGATTTTATCAAAGATCCTTTGTATAAAAAGGCTATAGCGATAATTAAAAAAATCTCTATTCCGCCTTTTTTAGAATATTTTGAAGAGAGTATGGAAATCATTCCTGATATATTTATTTATCAAGAAAATGGTGAAATTAAAATTAAAATTAATGATGATTATTACCCTGAAATTGCTTTTGAAGCAGATGGTTTAGATCATGAGTTTTTAAGTGCTTATTTAAAAGATGCTAAAAATTTAATCGATGCATTAGCTATGCGTAAAGCTACCCTTTATAAACTAGGGCTTATGATTATAGAATATCAATATGATTTTTTCATGGGCGGGGATATCAAACCTATGCAGCTTAAAGACTTAGCGCAAGATCTTGAAAGAAATGCTTCTACCATCTCAAGAGCAATTGCAAATAAATACTTAAGTTGTGACAGAGGCTTAATACCCTTAAAGTCTTTCTTTACTACTGCAGTGGATGATGGTGAAACTTCTAATGCAACTATTAAAGATTTTCTTAGTAATTTAATAAAAAAAGAAAATCCTAAAAAGCCTTTGAGTGATTTGAAAATTCTTGAACTTACTCAAAAAGAATTCCCAAGTGTACAACTAGGGCGTAGAACTATCACAAAATATCGTATGCAACTTGGCATAGGAAGCTCAAGTGAGCGTAAAAAATTATATGAATTGATGTAGGAAAAGATGAATTTAGAAAGTATTTTTGAAAAAACCATAAAACAAAATGTGCGTTTAGTAGCAGCTAGCAAGTATGTTCAAGATGAACAAATTCGAGAGCTTTTTAAGCAAGGTGTTGTAGAGTTTGGAGAAAATCAAGTCCAAGCTTTAGCTTTAAAAAAAGAAAAACTTCAAGACTTAGAAATCAAATGGCATTTTATAGGCAATCTTCAAAGTAATAAAATCAATCTTTTAATCAAACAAAACCCATTGCTTTGGCAATCTTGCAATGGTTTAAAAAGCGCCAAAGCTGTAGATAAAAGACTTAATTATAAATTAGATACTTTATTAGAAATAAATACTGCCAATGAAAGTTCTAAAAGTGGCATAGAGCAAAATAAGGCCATAGAAGAGTATTTGCAAATACAAGAAGAGTGTAAAAAATTAAATCTAGTAGGCATTATGTGTATAGGCTCTATGGATGAGGAAAAAGTTCAAGAAAGTTTTGAACAAACTTTTAAAATCTATGAAATTTTACAAAAACACGGGGCAAAAATTTGCTCTATGGGTATGAGCGGGGATTTTGAACTAGCTATAAAATGTGGCTCAAATATGGTGCGTTTGGGGAGTATTTTATTTAAATAAACCCCATTTGTTTTGCTTTTTCTATCATAAAATCTGCACCATTTTCACTTTTTAATTCTTGTAAGTCTAAAGATTTTTCTTCTAATGAGAAATTTTCCACTAAGTTTAAAAATTTATGTTTTTCTTCTTGGGTTAAAATTTCACATAAATTACGCTCTTTTAAATACAAAGCATTAAAATACTGATGATTTTTAGCTGCATAGGGATAAGGTATGAAAATACAAGGAAGTAAATTTGCACTAAGCTCAAAAAGACTACTTGCACCTGATCTTGATATGGCTAAATCTGCTTTAGAAATTTTATCTATAATGTTTTTATCAAAGTCAAAAAGATCTGCATTGACATTTAAATCCTCATAAGCTTTTTTACATCTTTCATAATCATTCTTACCACATTGATGAATGATATTTATGCCTTTTTCTTTAAAATATAAAGCATTTTCTAAAGCAAGATCGTTTATAAATTTAGCCCCTTGAGAGCCGCCAAGAAAAATAATATTTTTTAATTCTTTTCTCACTCTTGCTTTTTGAGAAAAAATTTCATTAATAGGATAAGGACAAAAGAAAGTATTTGCTTTGTTAATTTGATCATCAAAAGCAGTAAAAAAAGCTTTAGAAAAAGGCTTTAAAAGTGAATTTAAACTTCCCATTTTTGAATTTTGCTCATGGATTAAAAGCGGGATATTTGCCATTAAAGCACCAAAAGCACCTGGAGCACTGCTATATCCACCCACACTAAAAACTGCTTTAATATTATGTTCTTTTAAAATTTGTTTTGTTTTTCTTGCAAGTTTTATAATATGCAAAAACGATTGAACCTTAGCTAAGCCTTTTTTATTAACAACGCCTTGAGAGCTTAGAAAATATTTTTTATAAAAGCCATTTTCATTTTCAAACCAAAGTCTATCTTGGCCATTTTCACTTCCTATATAAATGCATTCTATACCTTGTTTTCTTGCACTTTGCAATAAACATCTAGCTATAGCTAAATGCCCTCCTGTACCTCCACCTGTAATTGCTATCATTTATCCTCTTTATTTAGCTTTTCTTCTAAAATAGCAAGCCTTGCTTCTAATTTAGCGATTTTTTCTTTATAATCAATCTTGCCATGTTCTTTAATATAAGCAGGTATGCCAATAGCTGTTAAATTTGCCTCAACATCTTTTAATACAACTGCATTTGAGCCTATTTTTGCATTTTTACCTATGGTAATATTGCCTAAAATTTTAGCACCAGAGCCTATTACTACGCCATCTTCTATAGTGGGGTGTCTTTTGGTATTTTTATCTAAACTCGTTCCACCCAAAGTAACACCTTGATAAATCAAAACATCATTACCTATAATAGAAGTCTCACCAATCACAACCCCACTTGCATGATCTATAAATATCCTTCTACCTAGCGTAGCTCCAGGGTGTAAATCAACTCCAGTAAAAAACTGCGAAATTCCACTAATAATCCTTGCTATTTTTTTAAAACCTTTTTGGTAAAAAAAATGCGCAAAACGATAATTTACCACAGCCCAAACACCAGGATAGTTAAAAACTAATTCCACCCAAGATCTATATGCAGGATCTTTTTGTTTTGGCATAGAAAAATCTTCTTTGATTAGTTTAAAAATACTCATTTAGAACCTATGCTTTTTAAATATCCATTATCATTTAAGAATAAATAAATTTCACCCAAAATATGCTTTTTTTGATTTTCATTAACAAGTTTTGAAGCATAAATTTTTTCATTAATATTATCCATAATTGCATGAATATCATAGTCAAGATCTTCTAAGGTATCTAAAATAGATTGAGCCTCTAGTACGCTTTCTACTTCAAAACCCTTTTCATTGATACTTATACAAGCTTCGGTTGGATGTGTAAAAAGATTGTGCTTCATACCAAGGACTTCTTGATAAGCTCCCACTAGGAAAAATCCCAAAAAATAATCTTCAGCTTCTACATCAATATCATGCAAAAACAAAGGATTATCTTTAGAATAAGAAATTTCTCCATCACTATCGCAAGTTATATCCCATATGCTTGCGCTTCTTGTAGGTTTTTTATTAAGTCTATCAAGTGGCATGATAGGGAAATTTTGCTCTAAACCCCAAAAATCAGGTAAAGACTGAAATACTGAAAAATTCACTAAATATTTTTCTTGTACTTCATTTTGTAAACTTGATAAATCAGCTTGATCACCCACTAAAGAAATAGCTTTTCTCATAATCAAATGCACTAAAATTTCACTATTAGAGCGATCTTGCAAATCTACATAACCCAAATCAAACAAGGTTAAAATACTCTCCATATGATCAATACTATCATGTAAATACTCAAGCGCATTAGAGGCTTTAATGTTTTTATACAAATCATAAAGTTCATCAATAAGTTTTGGATTTTTATCTTTTAACAAAAGCTTGCTTTCTGTGTATTCTTGAGAAAAAAGCTCTAAAACAGGCGCTACTAAAACAGCATGATTAGCCGCTACAAAACGCCCACTTTCTATAAAAATATCAGGCTCTAAGTCTTTTTTTTGTTCTGCTATGCTTTTTAAAATAAACACAACATCGTTTGCATACTCACTTAAGGTGTAATTTCTGCTTGTTTCGTTTTTAAACTGAGAGTATTCTACTGCTAAACCCCCGCCAAGATTAATAGCTTTTAAATTTTTTGCACCCATTTTTCTAAGCTCAGTGTAGATATTACCCGCTTCATTTAAAGCTTTTTTCAAAGGATGAATTTCAGTAATTTGTGAGCCTAAATGAAAATGTATCATAGTAAATTGATCTAAAAGCTTATTAGCTTTTAAAAGATTTACTGCTTCAATAAGCTCAGTGGATGTTAAACCAAATTTTGAATTTATACCACCACTTTTTGCCCAAATTCCTACTCCAGCTGAATGCAAGCGCACCCTTAAGCCTATATTTGGCTTTGGTTTAAAACGATTTTTAGCAATTTCAATCATTGCTTCAAGCTCATTAAGCCCTTCCATAGTTAAAGTAATATTATGACCCATTTCACACGCTATAAAGCCCATATTTATGAGTTCTTTATCTTTAAAGCCATTAACTGTTATAGGAGCGCCTTCATTATTATAAGCCATAGCTAGTAAAAGCTCGGCCTTGCTTCCTGCTTCTAAACCATAGTTATATTCTTTACCTAGATTAACTAAATTTTTTACAAAACCTGGGTATTGATTGACTTTTAAAGGATACACAGCATTAAAAGAACCTTTATAGTTAAATTCTTTTTTTGCTTTGGCAAATTTATTATAAATTTGCTCAATTTGCTTATGGATTAAATGGGGAAAACGAAGCAATAATGGCCCCTTATAACCATCATCACGCAAAGTATTTACTATATCTATAATAGCAGGTTTTTTACCATGATTTACACATACTTTACCATTTTCGATAATAAAATTATTCGCACCCCAAATATTAATACCATAATCAATCATAACTCATTCTCCAAATTTGCTAATTTTATATTTTTATTTTCTTTACTATCTAAATTTTTATAAAAAATCTCTTCTTTTTGCATTTCATCTTCACCTATACATAAAAAGATTTTAGCATTAGCATTATCTGCTTGATTTAAATGCTTTGCAAGTTTTTTTGCTTCATAACTTATATATACTTTATGTTTTTTTCTTAAAGTATTTGCTAATTTAAAAATAGTATCTATATAAGCTTCATCCATAGCACAAAGATAAATTCCTTCTCTTGATTTTACGCTTTGTTTTTGCTCTAAAATAGCCATAATCCTTTCTATACCCATAGCAAAACCCACGCCATAGCCACTTTTACCATCTAAGTATTCAATCAATCTATCATATCTTCCACCACCTGCTACGGCAGCCTTTGCACCGATTTCATCGCTAACAAACTCAAATGCACTTTTAGAATAATAATCAAGCCCGCGTACTAATTTCTCATCACATTCAAACTCAACATTATTTTCCTTTAAAAGTTTTTGTAATTTTTCATAATCTTTTTTACAACATGGGCATAAATTTTCACTTAGTTTTGGCGCATTTTCGATTAAACTTTGACAATGATCATTTTTACAATCAAGTACTCTAATAGGATTTAAGTCTTTTCTTCTTAAGCAATCCTCACAAAAACCTTCTTTAGAATTTAAAAAAGCTATGAGTTTTTCTTTATATACACCCATACATTCTTTACAGCCTAAAGAATTAATTTTCAAGCTTGTATGAATTTCTAAGCGTTTAAAAATTTCATTTAGCATTAAAATAATACTCGCATCCTCATACACACTTGCTACACCAAAGCTTTCTACTCCAAATTGATGAAATTCACGCAATCTTCCTTTTTGTGGCCTTTCATAGCGAAACATAGAGCCATGATAAAACCATCTTTTAACACTTTGAGCCTTATCCATTTTAGCTTCTATGTATGATCTTACCACCCCAGCTGTCCCTTCAGGCCTTAAGCACACATCATTGCCTGCTTTATCAACAAATTCATACATTTCTTTACCAACTATATCAGAGCTCTCCCCAACACTTCTTTTAAAAAGCTTAGTAAGTTCTAAATGCGGACAATTAATAAAAGTAAAACCATAGTTTTTAGCCACTTCTTCGCAAGTTTTTACTACTTTTTCATAAAGAACAGCTTGATCATCTTGTAAATCTTTCATTCCTTTTAAAGCATTAATCATCTATAAATTCCTTAATCTTTTCATGTAAATTTTCAATACTCAAAGAAGCATCTAGTTTTAAAATTTTTATATCTATTTTAGTTTTTAAAAACTCTAAAGTTTCTTCTAAAGCTTTTTGTATATTTAAAAAATACTCAATCCCTCTTTTTTCAATACTATCTAAATCTTTTTTAGAAAGTCTTTGCTCAATAAGCTCTTTAGAACCATGCAAAAACACAACCTTTTGTGGAAAAAGTCCACCTGTGGCAAAAGAATTTAACTCAAATAAAATATTTTGATCAAAATCACATCTTGCATAAGCCATATTAGAAATAAAACTACGATCTGAAATGATAAGTTTGTTTTTATTTTGCGCTAAATGCATGTCGATTAAATTTGCTCTATCTGCTAAAAAAAGCAAAACCTCAGCCTTTTTAGAAAATTGCATTTTACTTTCTAATAAAATTTTTCTCAAATGCACCCCAAGCTCACTTCCACCTGGTTCTTTGGTAAAAAATGCATTATGAAAATATTTTTTTAAAAGCTCTATTTGCGTGCTTTTGCCTACACAATCAACCCCTTCAAAAGCTATATACAATCTCTCTCCTTTAATAAAGGTATAATTTCTTTTGGCACAAGCTTACTCACATCGCCATTATGCATACAAATTGATCTTACTATGGAGCTTGAAATAAAAGAATTTTTTAAATTTGGCATAAGATATATAGTTTCAAAATCTTCCCAAAGCATGTGATTTGCATAACCAAGTTGTAATTCATACTCAAAATCACTCACCGCTCTTAAGCCTCTTATAATGATATTTATTTGCAAATTTTTAGCAAGATCTACTAGTAAGTTATCAAAAGTTGTAATTTTAACATTTTTTAAGTCTTTTGTAGCAATTTTTACCATTTTTTCTCTATGCTCTAAGCTAAACATAGGCTTTTTACTCTCACTTTTAGCTATGGCAACAACTACTTCTTCAAACATCTTGCTAGCTCGAACGATCACATCTAAATGTCCATTAGTGATAGGATCAAATGTCCCTGGGTATATACAACTAGCCATTATTGCCACCTTTGATATAAATTATGCTCAATATTTGCTAGATCAAGCCATTTTCCTATGATAAATTCATATAACTTTTCTAAATTATCAACCTTAGCATAACTTGCTATTACAGGAGGAGCAATGATAACTCCATAGCTAGAAAGTTTAGCCATTTGTTCTAAATTTAAAGTAGAATAGGGCATTTCCCTTACCCCAAGTACGAGTTTTTTGCGTTCTTTTAAAGCCACTCCTGCAGCTCTTGTAAGTAAAGTATCATTTATACCACAAGCAATTTTTGCCAAAGTATTAATCGAGCAAGGCGTGATAAAAGTCGTTTCTATACCAAAAGATCCACTTGCAACGCATTGACTAATATCTTCATTATCTAAAAAATTTACATGTTCAAGTTCAAATTTATCTTTTATGTGTTGCAAAAAGTCTATATTTTCTAAAAGAGAATTTTCTTTTGTAAAGCTTATTTTTGCATTTTTACTTATAATGGCATAAATTTGCCCTTTTTCTTTTAAATGTTTTAACAATAAAAAGCCAAGTTCACAAGAACTAGCCCCGCTAATACCTACTAAAATTTTTTTCATTTTAGCTCCACATAATTTTTACTAATAACTTTACCATGCACGACTTTTCCATCTTTGTTTTTAAGGCGAATTCTTTGGTTTAAATTCCCACTTTGCAAGGCTTTTAATTCTATTATCATGCTTAAATCCCCATCTTTGATAACCCCGTAAACAGAATCATTTCTTTGTATAAGGGTTTTGGTTTTAAACATATTATATTTTAAAATCATATTTTCTCTTATATTACTTTTGGCTATTAAATTTGCGATTTCATCTTTTTTTAATACACCTTGGGGAGCTTTATCAAAAGGAATTTTTAAAATTTTAAAACTAGCAGGACTTAAATTTTCATTACGCGCAATAGGGCGCGTGGTTTGTAAAACTTCCAATTTTGCCTTTAAAAAATACTTAAAAAATATATTTTTTTTAAACTGCTCTGGAGTTTTAAATTCAGCCTTTACAAAACCATCTGCTCTATCAAAATTATGATTACCCAACTTTAAAAAAATGTATTGATTAAAATCAGCAGGCAAACTTGATTGAGTATTAAGATCTAAAGAAATGATTTCTAGTTGCGGATAATTTGTCTTAAATTCTTTAATCAAAGCTAATTTTACTTCATCAAAATTCGAAGCAAAGCTTAAAGTATAGAAAAATAAAACTAGAATGATTTGCTTAAAAAACAATACAGTAACCTTTTATAAAAATATATTAATCGTATAATACATTAAAAAAGTTTGATTTTAGTTAAAAGAAGTGGAGCGGGAAACGAGATTCGAACTCGCGACCCCAACCTTGGCAAGGTTGTGCTCTACCCCTGAGCTATTCCCGCATTTTGAAAGTAGAGTGTGATTTTATCAAAACTTTATTTTATTGTCAAGTTTTTAAAATTAAGGAATGTTTTTTGCTTGTGATTATTAAATTTTAAAAGGAGCGCTCATGCAAGTAAATGATAAAAATAGTCCGCTAGCCCTAAATAATATGACAAAAATCAAAGAAAAAAACACATCTTCAGATGAATTTCAAGCTACGCTTAATGCACTTAAAGACAAAGAAGAAAAAGAGTATAAAAAAGATAGCAACAATGCTTTTAGTAATACAGATTTAAATATAGGTTCGATTTCTAAAGATTATAGCGTATATGCTTGGGAGAAATTACGCCAAAGCAAATACCAAAAAAATGAAGAAAATATCTTAAATAATCTTTTTAAAACCTTAGATAAAGCAAGAAATTAATCATTCAAAATAGGGTAGTGTAATACCCTATTAAATTTTTAAAACTTTAACTTCTTGATCTTTTGCTAATTTTGTGTCATCTATTTGCGTGATTAAAATATGCGTGTTTTCACATAAAGGTTTTAGCATACCTGAGCCAAATTTAGCTTCACTTGGTTTAAAATATCCATCGACTAATTTTCCAAAAGCAAAATCATTTCTTTGACCTTTGAAATTTAAATCTTTAGTCAATCTTGCTTTATCAAATTCCAAAAGTTCTTTACCATAAAGTAAATTGAGTATATTTTTTGCAAAAATATGCGTTGAAACTAAAGAGGCTAAAGGATTTCCTGGTAGGGCTAGAAAAAGCGTATCGCTTTTGCTAAAAAGTTTTACATGCTTGCAAAGTTTAGCATTTACTTTTTCAAAAATAGGGCTAAAATCACACTCAAGCAAAGCTTGTTTGATAAAATCAGCCTCACCCACGCTAGCCCCACCACTGCTTATAAGCATATCAAATTCTTTATTTTTTAAAAGCTTTTTATATGCATTTAAATCATCTTTTATAAGTCCTAAATACTCAACATCAGCATAATCTTGCAAAATAGCATAAATTCCAAAAGCATTTGCATTATATATGCTGTATTCATCAGCATTTTCCCAAGGTTCTACAAGCTCATCTCCACTTGAAAAAATCCCAACACGCAATTTTTTAACGACATTTAACTCATAAATTCCTTGAGCAGCAAGCATAGCTATCATACCTGAAGTGATTTTTTGTCCCTTTTTAAACAAAAGCTCTCCAAGCTTTGCTTCCTCGCCTTTAAAGCGGATGGCATTGTTTTCTTTAGCGTTTTTGGCATTGAGCTTTTCATCTTCAAGCAAAGCTTCTTCAAACATTAAAATAGTATTTGCATTTTGAGGAATTTTAGCTCCTGTCATAATTTTATAACATTCATTTTTTTCTAAAATATAATCATTTTTATCGCCTGCTAAAATGCTTCCTTTTATTTTTAGCAATTCATTCTTATGTGCATAATTTAACGCATAACCATCTAGGGCAGAATTATCAAAAGCGGGTAGGTTTTTTTTCACAAAAACATCTTCATATAAAATACACCCCAAAGCTTGCGTCAAATTTGCTTTTTGAAATTCATTTTTTGCTTTGATTTGTTCTTTTAAAAAATTTAAAGTTGCAAAAATATCTCTCATTCTTCAAGCCTTCTTATACTTGCGCCTAGTTTTTTAAATTTTTCTTCTAAATTTTCATACCCTCTATCAAGATGATAAATTCTATGAATTTTACTAGTTCCTTTAGCTGCTAAAGCTGCTAAAATCAAAGCAGAAGACGCACGCAAATCAGTAGCCATAACATCAGCTCCCAAAAGCTCTTTAGTGCCATTTATAGTAGCAATATGCCCGTTTAATCTTATATCAGCTCCCATTCTTAAAAGCTCACTTACATGCATAAAACGATTTTCAAATAATCTCTCATCAATAATACTTGTACCATTTGCTTTTAAAGCTAAAGCCATAAATTGTGCTTGCATATCCGTTGGAAAGCCTGGATATTCGCTAGTTAAAATTTCAACCGGTTTGATTTCTTTAGCAGGATTTATACTAATACTATCTTCATTAATATCAAAGCTAAAACCCATTTGCTCTAGCTTTGCCAAAACTGCGCTAAGATGGCTTGCATTGACTTTTTTTAGAGTGATTTTTGAGTTAGTGATAGCTCCTGCACACAAATAAGTTCCTGCTTCAATGCGATCAGGAATGATTTCAAAAGGTTTAAATTCTAAAAGTTCTCCACTTGTGCCATAAATTTCAAGCTCAGAAGATCCTATGCCTTGTATATCAAGCCCAGCCCTAGCTAAAACCTCACAAAGTTGCACCACTTCAGGCTCTTTAGCAACATTTAAAAGTCTAGTTTTACCATGAGCTAGGGCTGCTGCCATAATGATATTTTCACTGCCTGTAACAGTGATTTTATCAAACATCACATCAGCACCCTTAAGCTTTCCGCTAGCTACCACATAACCTTGCTTGATCTCAATATTAGCCCCCATTTTTTCTAAAGCTAAAAGGTGCAAATCAATAGGGCGTTGGCCTATAGCACAACCTCCCGGTAAAGAAACTTCACAATTTCCAAATCTAGCTAGTAAAGGCCCTAAGGTAAGTATAGAGGCACGCATTTTACGCACGATGTCGTATTTTGCTATGGTTTTATTTAAATGTTTTGTATTTATTTTTGCAAAATTGTCTTTAAAAGTATAATTTGCTCCTAAATTTTCAAGTAAAGAAAGTAGGGTACAAATATCTGCTACATTTGGTAAATTTGAAATTTGCACTTCATTTTTAGCTAAAATACTTGAAGCTATCAAAGGAAGTGCAGCGTTTTTTGCACCACTTATTATCACTTCTCCATTTAACTTTTCAACACCATCAATCTCTAAATAAGTCATTAATTTTCCTTAAAATATATACATAATGATATAATAATATTTTACTACAAATATTATATAAATTAATAAGATTAAAGGTGTTATTTGGACTTTTTTGAGCTCTTGGAGTGGCATTTTTCTTTGAGTACTAAGCTTATCATAATAAAATATGGCTTTTTTTT
>NZ_NFOE01000065.1 GCF_002179635.1 Campylobacter jejuni
ATATTTTTTTTTTTTTTGAAAAGCTTAAATTTTTATACTCCAAAAAAATTCAATCCACTCTCTAGCTTCTTTTATAGAAAATTCAGGGATTAATGAAGCCGAGGATTTGTAATAAACACTTGCTACTTTGAGTTCTAAATGAGGATATTTTTCCATTAAAACTTTTTTGATCTCCATCATAGTTTCACCGCTATCTATAATATCATCTACCAAAAGAATTTTTTTATATGAACTAAGATCAGGAATATTAAAAATTTTAATCGTATCTAATTTTTGAGTATCTTCATAATGAATAGAATTTAAAGAAAATAAATTTCTATTTCCCATACCTTCTGCTAAAAAATGACCTAAAGTCATACCACCTCTTGCAATAGCAAGTAAAACATCAGGGTTAAATTCTTCCTTAATTTTGCGCGTAAAAGGAATAATTTCTTTTTGAAATTCTTCATAAGCATAATAATACATAATCACTTCCTATAAAAATTGTAATAAAAATACCAAAGATGAAATTGCACTTAATACAATAATACCAAGATTAATTTTATCAAATTCTTTTTGCATGATACGCATAAATAAATATGCAATAAAACCAAAAGCAAAACCTGTGGTAATAGAATAAGTCAGTGGCATCATGATAATAATAAAAAACGCACTCACTGCTATAGCTTTATCTTTAAAATTAATATTTGCAACTTCCATAAACATTAAAACACCAACAAGCACTAAAATAGGATAAATAGAATTTGCAGGAATAGCTTTAAATACTGGCAATAAAAATAAAGTAAAAACAAAACATATAGCAGTAACTAAAGCTGTAAGTCCTGTTCTACCTCCTGCCTCTACCCCTGCTGAGCTTTCCACAAAAGCAGTTACAGTAGAGGTACCAACAACTGCTCCCATAGCCGAACTAGCCGCATCAGCGCCCAAGGTTTTGCCTAATTTTTTCTCACCTTGCTTTGGATCATCAAAGATTTTTCCTCTTGAGCCTACACCTGTGATTGTACCTACACTATCAAAAAGCTGTGTAACAAAAAAAGTAAGCACTATAGGAATCATACTAAGCTCTAAAGCTCCTTTTATATCAAGTTTACCAAATATTGCACTTAAACCATTATCTCCGCTTATAACTGGCATAGAAAAAAGTTGCTCTGGAAATTTAGCCCCATCAATACCAAAAATCCAAGCACACAAAGCACTGACAAAAACAGCTAAGATAAATGCGGCTTTAATCCTCCAAGCCCAAAAAACAAAAACCAAAAACAAGCCAAACAATCCAAAAAGCACTTTAGTGCTTGAAAAATCACCCAAACCTACTAAAGTTGCTTCGCTTTTAGTGATAATCCCCATTTGCACAAGCCCCATAAAAGCTATAAAAGTTCCAATACCTGCTGATATGGCTTTTCTTAGATCATTTGGTATGCTTTTTATCACCCAAATTCTAAAATTAGTAAAAGATAGCAAAGTAAAAACAATACCTGATAAAAACACAGCCCCCAAAGCACTTTGCCAAGGAATTTGATAAGTATTACACACGCTAAAAGTAAAATACGCATTTAGCCCCATACCCACACTCATAGCCACAGGAGTATTAGAGAAAAAAGCACTAAAAGTAGTAGCTATAATAGTTACTAAAGCAGTTGCAACAATTAAAGCCTCTAGTGGCATACCTGAATTACTCATAATATTCGCATTAACCGGTATGATATAAATCATTGCTAAAAAAGTAGCAATACCTGCATAAATTTCAGTTTTTACATCACTATTATGCTCTTTAAGTTTAAAAAAATCCATTTTTATCCTTAGTAAGTTTTTAATTCATTATACAAACTATCTCGCTCTATTGCTATATAACCTGAGCTTTGAATCATTTCTATAAAAGTTTTTAAACTCAAGCCATTTGAACTTTTTGCCCCACCTGCACTTTGTATACTTTCTTTTTCTATAGTACCATCTAAATCATTTGCACCAAAATCTTGAGCTACCATAGCTAAATTTATACCCATGGTTGCCCAATAAGCTTTGATATTTTTAATATTATCAAGCACTATCCTTGCAATAGCTAAGGTTTTTAAAATTTCTACCGAGCCAAGTGGTTTTTTACCTGTAATAAAACTATTATCTTGTTGCCAAACTAAAGGTATAAAGGCATTAAACCCACCGGTTTGATCTTGAAGATTTCTTAATCTTATCATATGATTGATTCTATTTTCTCTACTTTCTATATGCCCAAATAGCATTGTGGCATTACTTTGTCTGCCTTTTTCATGCCAAAGTTTGTGAATTTTTAGCCAATTTTCGCTACTTACCTTACCATGACAAATTCTTTTTCTAACTTCTTCATCAAAAATTTCAGCCCCGCCACCTGGCATAGAATCAACACCATACTCAAGCATTTTTTCTATCACTTCTTCATAACTCATATTAAAAGCCCTGCTTAAAAAATCAATCTCAGCAGCAGTTAAGGCTTTAATATGCAAAAATGGATATTTTTCTTTAATCATTTTAAAAATTTCCAAATACCACTGCCATGATGTGTTTTTATTGTGTGCTGAAACAATATGAATTTCTTTAGTATCTCTTAAAACTGTTTCATCGACTATTTTCATTATCTCTTCGTGCGACATAGTGTAAGGATTAGGATTTTTCCTGTGTGCTGAAAAAGCACAAAATTTACAAGTATCTGCGCATATATTTGTAGGGTTAATATGGCGATTGATATTAAAATAAACCTTTTTATCGTGTAAATTAGTACGAATTCTTTGTGCGTATTTGCCTAAAGTAAAAAGCTCTAAATCCCAAAGTTTATTAGCTTCTTCTTCATTTAATCTTTCTTGATTTTCTAGTTTTTCTATAATTGTTTGCATATTCTTACCATTTTTTAAATTTAAATTACAATTATAATTTTAACTTACTTAAAATTTAATACAAAGTATTTTTGGTATGATACTAGTAAAATTAAATAAGGATTATTATCAAGTTATGGATATGCAAAAAATTCAAAAATTAAAAAATTCTTTAAAAGATTATGAAGCTTATTGTTCTAGACTTTTTTTAAAACAAGGTTCATTTAGTTTTTATCACTCTAAAGAAATTGATCGTTTTATAGAAGATGTTTATGAGCTTGTTTTGAATGATTTTTTCGATGATTATTTTCCGCATAATGATAAATTCCCTTTTTGTATCATCGCTATTAAACAATATGCTAAAATGAATTTAAGTATAAAAGAAAATGTTGATTTATTGCTTATTTATAAAGATATAAAAGCTTATAATATCAAGCCTTTAATGAAAGCATTTATTGCTTCTTTAAATGATATTAATTTAAATATCAATTATCAAATTTGTGAAATAAATGGACTTTATAATATAGCCAAAAATGAGCTAAAACAAAATATTTTACAATATCGTTATATTTGTGGATCTAAGATTTTATTCAAACAAATCAAAGAAAAAATTTCTCAAGCTCAAGATGAGTTAAAAGAAGAATTTGCTTTGAAAATTTTGCAAGAATTTAACCCTTATCATCAACCTTTAATTAAGCAAGAATTTGATATTAATAAAAATTTTGGCGGTTTAGATGAGCAACTTGATATAGAAAATTTAAGTATATTATTTAAAGATTCTCCTAAAAATTATATGCTTAATTTTATCAACGAAAAAGAATTAAGTGAATTTAAGCTTGCGAGTGATTTTTTATTTTCACTTAAATGTGCAATGAATCTTTTAGAAGGTAAAAACACTAATTTATTCTTAATACAAAATTCACAAGAACTTGCTAACTTAATGCAAAAAAAAGAAAAGAAAAATTTAGATCTTAAATCCATACTTATTCAAAAAGCTATGCAATGCATGCAAACTTGTGGAATTTATACGCAATTTTTAGCAAGGTGTATCCAAGAAAAACACTATAAAGATAGTAAGCTTTATGAAACACAAGATAGCTTTTTTACTTATTCTAGCGAAAGTGAAAACCTAAGCTTGATATTAAATCAACTTTTAAAATTAGATGATAAAGATTATAATTTTGATATCAAACTCATTTTTGCATTAAAAAGAGCAGAAAATAAAGATGAAAATCTAGAATTATTCAAAAAGATCTTAAAAAGAAAACATTCTTTTGCTCTTTTAAAACTTCTTGCTGATGCTAATATTTTAAAAGATTTTTGCAAACCTCTTACTCAAAGTAAATTTTTACTCGAAGAAGAAGGTATTTATAGTGCATTAGATAGAGCACTATTTTGCTTAAAATACTTTGAAGAAAAAGATTATGACTTTGATGAAAATACACTTTTAATAATAAAACTCACCATACTTTTAAGTGCTATTCATGAAGAAAATGAAATTTCTTTAGCAAATATTTATAGAGCTTATGTGGGAAAATTTGAAATTGACAATGAGCTTTTAGATTTTGGCTTAAGATTATATAAAAATTTTAACGCTTTTAAAGACATTATAGAAAAAGAAGATATCTATAATTCTACTATTGTTTTAAATTTTATTTCCAAATTAAACGATATTAATACCTTAAAAACCTTACATCTTTTATCTTTTTGCAATGCTAAAGCTTTGGGCATAGAAAATCATTTTTATTATAAAAGCTTAGAAAGATTGTTTCAAAATGCATTAGAAGGCTTTGAGGATGAGAATTTAATTGATGAGAGCCAAAGAAGAGTAAAAAAAGAACAAACTCTAAAAAGAAGTAAGACCTTTTTAGATCTTGATGAGCAAACTCAAGATAATATCACTCATATTAAATCCAATCTATTTTTTATAAAAAATAGTTTTGAAAAAATCATTAAAATAACACAAATTGCACAAAAAGAAAATTTTACTTTTTGGCTTGATAATCAAGATAATTTTACCCTAGAGCTTATAATGAATAGAAAAAATAATCTTGAAAATATACTCAATACCTTAAGTTCTTTAAATTTAGTCTTTATGAGTTTCTTTGAATTATTTGATGAAAAAGTTTATTTGAAATTTGAATATTCAGATATAGTAAGCGATACTCAAAAGCAAAGTTTAGAAAATTTACTAAATTCTAAATTACATTTAAAAGTACAAAAAAAGGCAAAAAAACCAAACATTAAAAAAGATGAATTAAAATTAGATATGAATTATTCCAAAAGCTATGCCAAAATAACCTTAAACACAAAAGATCAAAAAGGTTTGATGGCTTATGTGATGGATGTGCTTGCAAGATATGATATTATCTTAAGCGCAGCAAAAATTCAAACCATAAAAGAAAGAACGCGAAATGTTTTGATTTTGCATAAAAATGAAAGCTTGCAAGATCATAAAGATCAAATTCTTAAATCACTAATAAGCGAGTAAAAGATGTGCGGAATAGTAGGTTATATAGGAACTAAAGAAAAGAAAAAAATCATATTAGAAGGCTTAAAAGAGCTTGAGTATAGAGGTTATGATAGTGCTGGTATAGCAGTGATGAAAGATGGTGAGTTAGACTTTTTTAAAGCGGTTGGAAAATTAGAAAATTTAGCTAATAAAACTGCTAATTTTAATAGTGATGGCTTTGGACTTGCTATAGGCCATACGCGTTGGGCAACTCATGGAAAACCAACCGAAATAAATGCGCATCCACATTTGGGACAATACTCTTGTGTAATACATAATGGAATCATAGAAAACTACCAAGAATTAAAAACAAAGCTCACACAAGAAGGTATTAATTTTCTAAGTCAAACTGACACTGAAGTTATTGTGCATTTATTTGAATACCATGCAAGTAATTTAGAACCATTTGAAGCTTTTAAAAAGACCATAGCTGAACTAAAAGGTGCTTTTGCAATCTTACTTGTAAGTAAAAAAGATCCTAATACAATTTATTTTGCTAAAAATGCAGTGCCACTCATCATCGGAAAAAATGGTGATGAAAATGAATATTATTTTGCATCAAGTGATGCGCCTTTAATTTCTTTAGTGGATAAAGTAGCTTATCTTGAAGATGGAGATTATGGATATGTTAATTTAAACGAATGCAAAATTTGCCATGATCAAGCTTGCATACAACCTACTTTTGTAGCTTTAAGTAAAGATAAAAGCTATGCTCAAAAAGATGGTTATAGATTTTTTATGGAAAAAGAAATCTATGAGCAAAGTAGAGTTTTAGGTGAAGTTTTAATGGGACGCTTACAAGGTGAGCAGATTGTTTTTGAAGATATAGATGAAACTCTTTTGCAAAATATAGATGAAATCACGCTTTGTGCTTGTGGCACAAGCTATCATGCAGCATTAAGTGGAGCTTATTTACTTGAAAGACTTGCAAAAATTAAAACTAAAGTTGAAGTAGCGAGTGAATTTAGATACAGAGAAGCTATTATAGGTAAAAACACTCTTTTTGTAGTAATCTCTCAAAGTGGCGAAACGGCTGATACACTAGAAGCTTTAAAAATAGCAAAAGCACAAGGAGTTAAAACTTTAGCAATATGCAATGTAGACAATTCCAACATCGTGCGTTTGGCTGATATATCTTTACTTACTAGAGCGGGCATTGAAAAAGGCGTAGCTTCAACTAAAGCCTTTGCCACTCAAGTGGCAACTTTATGGATGCTTGCAATCTATCTTGCGCAAAAAGCAAATTTGGATATGAGTAAAGAAATCAAAGCTCTAAGAAGCTTACCAAGTATAGTTAAAGTTAAACAAAACTTACATGAAAAAGTACATAGAATTTCAAAAAGATACCTACACGGTCATGGCTTTTTCTTTATAGGAAGAGATGTATTTTATCCATTAGCTTTAGAAGGTGCTTTAAAACTTAAAGAAATTTCATACTTACATGCTGAAGGCTATCCAGCAGGAGAGATGAAACATGGACCTATTGCTCTAGCAGATAGTGAGCTTTTTACCGTTGCATTAATGCCACAAAATTGTCTTTATGAAAAAACTAAATCAAATGTAGAAGAATTAGCTGCAAGGGATTCTACCTTGCTTGCTATTTCCCCGCTTGATTTTGATTTAAGCGATGATTTTATAAGAACTTCAAAACAAGAACACTATATGAGTGAATTTTTCGAAATGATGGTAATCTTACAACTTCTTGCTTTGGAAGTTTCTATAAGACTTGGCAATGATGTAGATATGCCAAGAAATCTAGCAAAAAGTGTTACCGTAGAATAAATATTTTGTGTAGTTTTGAAAAAACTACACTTTTTTAAAAAATTTTATAAATACTTCTTAAATTATAAGCAAACTTTAGGGATTATTTGGTTTAAATATTACATCTTATTTTATTACAAGGAAAAGCCATGGAATATAGAATCGAACACGATACTATGGGAGAGATTAAAGTTCCTAATGATAAATATTGGGGTGCGCAAACTGAAAGAAGTTTTGAAAATTTTAAAATTGGTTGTGAAAAAATGCCAAAAGTTTTAATTTATGCTTTTGCAAATCTTAAAAAATCTTTGGCTTTAGTTAATAACAAACTTGGTAAATTAGACGAAGCTAAAAAAAATGCCATTGTGCAAGCTTGCGATGAAATCGTAGCAGGAAAATTTGATGATAATTTCCCACTAGCAATATGGCAAACAGGTTCAGGTACTCAAAGTAATATGAATATGAATGAAGTTATAGCAAACCGTGCCACTGAAATTATGGGCGGTGATTTTAGAAAAGAAAAACTTGTTCATCCAAATGACCATGTAAATATGAGCCAAAGCTCAAATGATACCTTTCCAACTGCTATGAGTATAGTTTCAGTAGAGCAAGTAGAAAAAAAACTTATCCCTGCTTTAGATGAGCTTATTGCAACTTTTGAGAAAAAAGTAAAAGAATTTGAAGGGATTATTAAAATAGGAAGAACTCATCTTCAAGATGCTACACCACTTACCTTAGCTCAAGAATTTAGCGGATATCTTTCTATGTTACTTCACTCAAAAGAGCAAATCATCGCTTCTTTACCTACATTAAGAGAGCTTGCAATAGGTGGAACGGCTGTTGGCACAGGATTAAACGCTCATCCAGAACTTAGTGAAAAAGTAAGCGAAGAATTAAGCAAGCTAATAGGTACTAAATTTGTTTCAAGTCCAAATAAATTCCATGCATTAACAAGCCATGATGCCATTAATTTTACACATGGAGCTATGAAAGGTTTAGCTGCAAATTTAATGAAAATAGCAAATGATATTAGATGGCTAGCAAGTGGCCCTAGATGTGGACTTGGAGAGTTAAACATACCTGAGAATGAACCAGGAAGCTCTATCATGCCAGGCAAGGTTAATCCTACTCAGTGTGAAGCCTTAACTATGGTTGCAGTACAAGTTATGGGAAATGACGCAGCAATTGGTTTTGCAGCAAGCCAAGGAAATTTCGAGCTTAATGTTTTTAAACCTGTGATTATTTATAACTTCTTGCAAAGCCTTGATTTATTAGCTGATGCTATGCATTCATTCAATATCCACTGTGCTGTTGGTATAGAACCAAATAAAGAAAAAATAGATCATAATCTACATAATTCTTTAATGCTAGTAACTGCACTAAATCCACACATTGGTTATGAAAATGCAGCTAAAGTAGCAAAAAATGCTCACAAAAAAGGCATTTCTTTAAAAGAAAGTGCTATGGAGCTTGGCTTAGTAAGCGAAGAAGACTTTGCCAAATTTGTAGATCCTACAAAAATGATAGGACCAAAAAAATAATCAAAAGACTAGGAATAATCCTAGTCTTTTCTTAAGAGTTAGTATGATTTATGAAAATGATTATTTATTTATAGAAAAAGAAAATTCTCAAATTCCTTGGGTGAAAATTTTTACTAAAGAAAATTACAGAGAATTAAGTGATTGTCCAACCTTTTTACAAAATATGCTTTTTCAATATGTTTTAGCTTGCGAATTAAGCCTTAGAGAGTATTATAACCCAGAAAAAATCAACATAGCTTCCTTTGCAAACTATGTGCCAAGAGTGCATTTTCATATTATGGCACGTTTTAAAGAAGATGGGTTTTTTCCTGAATGCATGTGGGGAAAACAACAAAGAGAAATTAAGGATTTAAAATTGCCTGATTTTGAAGGATTTGTATCAATTTTACTTAAAAAAATAAAAAATATTCATGTTTAAAAAATTTATTAATTCTAGCTATATAGCTTTATTACATCATCCACTTGGAGTTATTTTTTATTTATGTTTTTGGTTTTTTATAGCATTTTTTTATAATTCATATCAAACTAGTATTTTTTTACTTTTAACCCTATTTATAATTTTTTGCGAAACACTCACTAACCCAAAAAACAATTTAATACAAAATTATAAAAACTTGAAAAATTTATGGATTGGGTTTTTTGGACTAATTTTTTATATATTTTTAAATTTTATCTTTAAAGATGGCATAGAAAATTATTTAATATTTTTTACTAATAATTCTTTATATATTTCTTTAGCAACAGCTCTTATAGCTTTAGTATGTGCAAGAAAATTATGTGATTTTAATTATTTTCATCATTTTTTAGCTGCCCTTTCTTTTAGTATAAGTTTTTGGCTAATTTTTGGTGTATTTTTGGCTATATTTTATGGTTCGTTTGATTTTTTATTTGATATTTCTTCAAGTAAACTAAATTCTCATGTTCTGTCATTGTGGCTTTTTAGTGCTGGAATTTTTTCTTTATTTTTACTTGGCAATTTTACTTCATATAATTTTAATAAAATTTTTTTATTTATACTAAATAGTTTTAGTATTTTATATATAATCATGCTTTTTACCTATGGTTTAGGAGTATTATTTAATCTTTTAAAAAATCTTAGTATAGTTCATCTATGTCTTTGGTTTGGTAATTTTTTATTAATTAATCTTTGGATAAATTTATCTTTTTATAAAATCAAAAAAGCACTACTCTATACCTTTTTTATTGTGGTACTATCATTAAATATTTTCGTATTTTATGCTATTATAATTAGAATTGCACAATATGGTTTTACGCCAGAACGCTTAGCAGTATTGACTTTAAATTTATGGCTTTTAATTGCAAATTATCTAAGCGTATTTAAGCAAAAAATAGCATTAAAATTTTCTTTTTACCTACTTGCGTTTATGGCACTATTTTTAGGATTTTTTGCAAATTACATAAGTTTTTCTTCGCAAAAATACCAATTACAAAAATTAGAAAACTCTATACACTCTTTAGATCTTGACTATATTCAAAGTAAACAATACTACAATCAAATCAAAGGCATCAAAAACACCTTACATGATCTTGATAAAAATTATAACAACAATTATAGTTTTGATGATTTTTTAAAAACTTATAATCTAACTCACTTAAAGCCACAAAAGATAGAATTTCACAATATGTCCAAAAAATTTCATCCAAAATACTCCAAATTAAAAGAAAATTATGATGAAGTATTATTTGATTTTATTGCTAATTCAAGTGACTTTAAATATTTTATGAAAATTGATGATAATACCTTGTATTTTTTGCTTCAAGAAAAAGAACTTTTAAAACTTGAAAATTTTGACAAAATCTTAAAAAACTACCAAAAAAATTCACAGTTAAGCTACAAACTTAACAATGGCTCATCTTTGATTTTTATCCCTTTAGAATTTAATATCAATATAAAAGGTCAAATAACTTTTTTTAAAACTCATGTTTTTATTAAAAACAGCAAATAAATTATTTAATATAACAAACTAAAATATCAAAAAAAGAAAGGTTTAAACTATGAAGCAATTGTTATTTTTACTTACACTTTGCTCACTTGCATTTTCCACGCAATGTGAGGTTAAAATAAAGCAAATTCAAAAAGAAATAGCTTATGCTAAAAATTACAATCATCAAGAAAAAGCTTTAAGTTTAGAATTAGCCTTAAAAGAAGTTCAGGCAAATTGTGCAAAAGATCCTCTTTTTTATGATAAAAAATTAGAGGCTAAAAAACTTAAAGAGCAAGAGATAGAAAAAATCGAACAAGAGTTAAAAAAATTAAAAAAACAAAAAGATTATATGAGTAAAACAGAGTATAAAAATAAAAAACAAGCTTTAAAAGACAAAAAAGACAAAATTAAAAAAGAGATTGAAGAATATATCAACAAACTCTAATTTAATTCCAAATTTGCCACCATTTTTTATTTTGTTGTTTTAATTTTTGCATTAAAATATTTTGATTTTTTAATGCAAACTCATTTTCTTCATCAAGCTTTAACAATTCTTTAGTGCACTCTAAAGCTTGCCCATATTCTTTTAGCTCTTCTAAACACTGAATTTTTCCCACTAAAGCATCGGTATTTTCATTTACTATCTTTAAACAATCTTCATAACATTGCAATGCATCATGAAAATCACCTAAATTTCTTAAACACTCTGCCTTATAATAATGTGTCCAATTTTGACTTTCATCTAAATTTAAAGCCATATTAAGATATTTTATAGCTTCTTTAAAATCTTGTGAATACACTTTAACCGCACCCATAAAATGATAACACTCATATGATTTTGGTTCAAGCTCACTTGCTTTTTTTGCTGCTTCAAAGCTTTCATCATATTTTCCTAAAAAGCTTAAAATTTGTGCTTTTTCTATCCAATATTCCGCAACATCATCAATTATTTTTAAGCATTCATTGATATCTTTTAAAGCTTCATTGTATTTTTCAAGATTTCTTTTACATTTTGCTCTATGAAAATACGATTCATCATCTTCTTCGTTGCTTAAAATCACACTATCATAACATTTTATCGCTTCTTCAAACATATAAAGATCTTCATAACAAAGCCCCTTATAATACTTTACGCCATTATGATTTTTATCAATTTTTAAAGCCTTATTTAAATCTTCTATAGCTTCTTCTTCTAAGCTTAAATTATATTTAGCAATTCCACGCCAAAAATAAAGCTTAAAATTATTTTTATCCACTTTATGTGCTGCATTACAATAAGCTATTAATTCTTCATAAGACTCAAGCTCTTTTGCACAATATGCTCTTTCAAATAATACATCTTTTAAATCAATATAATCTTTATATGTTTTTATAAGCTCATTATATTCATCTATAGCTTCTTGAAATCTTTCAAGCTTGCTTTTAATCCAAGCTCTTTGAGAAAGGGAGTTAGCATAATCTTGGGTATTATTTTGTTTTTTATAATATTTAACAGCTAGTTCGCTATCTTTTAAAGCTTCCTCGTATTTTTCAAGATCAGATTTTAAATAAGCCCTATTAAAAAACACATCAGGATATTCTTTTTGATATTTCAAAGCTTTTTCATAACTTATCAAAGCTTCATCATATTTGTCTATCTTATATAAGCTATTACCTAAATGATAAAAACCATAAGGAACTGCGTGTTCAAGTTCTGCTAATTCTGATGGAGTAAAATCATGCTTTCTTGCTCTTTCTTGATAATATTTAGCTGCTAAGTCAAAATCCTCTATAGCTTCTTCAATCATTTTTAGATTAATTTTAGTATTGCCTCTATTAATATATGCTTGAGCATATTCTTCATAAAGCTCAATTGTTTTATCATAATATTTCAAAGCTTGCTCATAATCTTCTAAATCATACAAAACTCTAGCCAATGCAAAACATGGATATTGTAAATTTTCATCTAATTCGATTGATTTTTTAAAAGCATCTATTGATAATTCTATCTTTTCTAAGTCTTTATAAATATGTCCCAAAATCAAATATGCCATTGCATTTTCATTATCTAATTCAATGGATTTTAAGCAATCTTGCAAAGCCCCCTCTAAATCATCGACTTTACGTTTATTATTAGCCCTTTTATAATACGCATCAGAAAAACTCTCATCTTGCTCAATCATCTTAGTAAAAAATTCTATAGCTTTTTGATAATCTTCTAAATTCTCATAAGCTACCCCTTGATAATAAAAAATCTGCGAAGATTCAAAACCCAAATCTTGAGACTTCTTAAAATCAAGCAAAGCTTGTTTTGGATCAACACTAAGCAGGGCAATGGCTCTAGTATAATAAGCTATATAATATTCTGGAGCTAAATCGATACAAGTTTGTAAATCTTTTAAAGCTTTTGTTTGCTCATCTAAAAGTATATAAACCCTAGCTCTGTTAAAATATGCTAAATAATATGTATTATCCAGTGCTATAGTTTTATTAAAAGCCAAAAGTGCTTCTTGTAATAAATCTAACTTAAAATTACACAAACCCAAAAGATTAAACAAAAATACATTACTAGGATCAAATTCTACAGCTATAGTTGCATCTTCAAGCGCTTCTTGAAATTTCAAGCAATTAAATCTACAAAACGCTCTATTATGGTAAGCCTCTAAAAGCAAACGGTGTTTATCTTCATCATCTATAAAAATCATTTTACCATCTTGAGCAAGCGTAACTTCACCCTTACAAAAAGCTATAAGCTCACTTAAGACTTCATCACATTTTTCAAATTCTGAATTTTCAAAATATTCTTTAGCTAAATCTGATAACTCAGTAATTAAATTATCCAATTTTATTTCCTAGTTCTGATTTTCTTTGTTTAAACTTTTTAAAAATTCTTCTATATTATATTTTGCCCTATAAGTTTCACTCATTAAGTGAATCAAAATATCTCCCAAATCAAGTACAGTCCATTCTTCACTACTTTCTATATTTAAAAACTCTTCACCTTTACTTTTAAGATTAGTTTTTAAATCATCAATTAAAGAAAGTGCATGTCTTTCTCCCATAGTGGTAGCAATCACTACAAATTTGACAAAATAATCCTTATCTTGCATATCAAAAGTTTCTATTAAGTCTGCTTTTTTATCATCTAAAATTTGCACTATATTGTTAATTCTTTCTTGCATTGTTTTCCTTTTGCTAAATATTTTTAAATTTAGAATAATAAAGCTTAACTTCTTCTTTGATTTGCTCACAAACTTGTGATGTTTGCAAGGTTTGTCTTATAAAAGAAGAAGAGATATTTACTTTAGTATCTAAGGTTTTAAAATGTTTTGGTATAAAAATATCATCTCTTTTAGCTACAACAAATTCTACCAAATTTTGCAATCTTTCAAATTCATGCCATTTTTCAAGACTTTGTAAATGATCAGCCCCCAAAATAAGATAAAATTTAGAAATTGTATATTGTTTATACAAAAAATCAACACTTTCTATACTAGGCACAGGTCTTTGTTTTTTTATTTCAAAATTACAAATTTCAACTTTTTCCAAACCTCCCCAAATCATCTCACACCATTTTAAGCGTCTTTGCTCATTTGCGGTAAATTCTTGCTTAAAAGGACTAATAAAAGTAGGCATAATAATGAGCTTATCAAGCTCTAAATTTGCTAGTGCATTAAAGACTATAGCATTATGCCCTAAATGAGGTGGATCAAAACTGCCACCAAAAAGTGCGATTTTCATTAAAATTTAACCTTTTTTTAGTAGAATTTTACCTACTTAATCATAAAAAGGAAATGAAAATGGCTGTAAAAGTTGCAATAAATGGTTTTGGACGCATTGGAAGATGCGTTGCAAGAATTATCATGAAACGCGATGATATCGAACTTGTAGCGATTAATGATACTACTGATATAGAGCTTACTAAATATCTTTTTAAATATGACACTGTTCATGGGGTATATGATGGTAGTGTTGAAAATGAAGGTGATGATTTAATAATTGATAATAAAAAAATAAAAGTTTTAAAAAGCAGAAATGTAGCGGATTTAGACTTTGCAAAATATGGCGCACAAATTGTTTTAGAATGTACTGGCGCACACTTAACTATGGAAAAATGTCAAGGATTTTTAGATCATGGGGTGCAAAAAGTTATCATGAGTGCACCTGCAAAAGATAAAACTCCAACTTATGTTTTAGGGGTAAATGCTCACGAATACAAAGGCGAAAACATCATCTCAAATGCAAGTTGTACTACTAACTGTCTAGGTCCAATTTGTAGAGTTTTACAAGATAATTTTGGCATAGAAAAAGGTTTAATGACAACTATTCATGCATATACAAACGGACAAAGCATTATTGATGCAAAAGCAAGAGATAAAAGAAGATCACGTGCTGCTGCACAAAATATCATCCCTACTTCAACTGGTGCAGCAAAGGCTATGAAGCTTGTTATGCCTGAGCTTGATGGAAAATTACATGGTCAAAGCATGCGTGTACCTGTAGCTGATGTGTCAACTGTGGATTTAACTGCAACTTTAAAGAAAAAAGTAAGTAAAGAAGAAATCAATGAAGCCTTTAGAAAAGCAGCTGCTAGTAATTTAAAAGGTATATTATTAGTAGATGATGAAGAAAGAGTTTCAAGTGATTTTATAACTTGCTCTTATGGTGCAATTGTAGCAAGTGATTTAACTCAAGTAATTTGTGATGATTTTGTTAAAGTGGTTGCTTGGTATGATAATGAATGGGGATATTCTTCTCGTTTAGTAGATATGGCAGTATTTGTGGCAAAGGCTTAAGATGAGTAGTATTTTATCGATTAAAGATATTGATCTTGCAAAGAAAAAAGTATTTATAAGATGTGATTTTAATGTTCCTCAAGATGAATTTTTAAATATTACCGATGATCGTCGTATTCGCTCAGCTATCCCTACTATAAGATATTGTTTAGACAATGGTTGTGCAGTTATTTTGGCTTCACATTTAGGGCGTCCAAAAGAAATAGCTTCAAAATATTCTTTAGAGCCGGTTGCAAAAAGACTTGCGCGTTTAATGGCTAAAGAAGTCATCATGGCCAAAGATGTTATAGGTGAAGATGCAAAGAAAAAAGCTAGTGAATTAAAGCCGAGCGAAATCTTACTTTTAGAAAATTTACGCTTTGAAAAGGGTGAAACTAAAAATGATGAAAACTTAGCTAAAGAACTTGCTTCTATGGCTGATGTTTATATTAATGATGCTTTTGGGGTTTGTCATAGAGCCCATGCTAGTGTTGAAGCTATCACTAAATACTTTGACAATACAAACAAAGGTGCGGGATTTTTACTCCAAAAAGAAATCGAGTTTGCAAGCAATCTCATCAAACATCCTGCACGACCTTTTGTGGCGGTAGTGGGTGGTTCTAAAGTGAGCGGTAAATTACAAGCTTTAACTAACTTACTTCCAAAAGTAGATAAGCTCATCATAGGTGGAGGTATGGCCTTTACTTTCTTAAAAGCTCAAGGTTATGATATAGGAAATTCTCTTTTAGAAGAAGATTTAATTGAAGAAGCAAATAAAATCTTACTCAAAGGTAAAAATCTAGGAGTGAAAATTTATCTTCCTGTGGATGTTACAGCAGCACAAACTTGCTCTCAAGAAGCAGTAATGAAATACACTCCTGTACAAGAAATTCCTGCCGGTTGGATGGGGCTTGATATAGGTCCTGCTAGTGTAAGGTTGTTTAAAGAAGCACTTTCTGATGCTCAAACTATATGGTGGAATGGACCTATGGGGGTTTTTGAAATTGATAAATTCTCAAAAGGTAGCATTAAAATGAGCCATTATATTAGCGAATCTCATGCAACAACTGTAATAGGCGGTGGTGATACTGCTGATGTTGTGGCAAGAGCAGGTGATGCTGATGAGATGACTTTCATTTCAACTGGCGGTGGAGCATCATTAGAACTTATAGAAGGCAAAGAGCTTCCTGGTGTAAAACCTTTAACCATAAAGGATAATGAATGATTTTTGCAGCAAATTTAAAGTGCAATCATACAAGATCAAGCTTTGAACTTTATGCTCAAGAATTAAATCAAAATTTAAACAAAGAAGATGAAATTTTCATCTTCCCTCCTAGTATAGCTTTTTTAAAAGAAAATTTTTCCTTTCAACAAGGCGCGCAGAATTTCTACCCTTGTGAAAATGGAGCCTATACCGGAGAAATAGGTAAAATTCACTTAGAAGAATTTAATATCAAAAGTGTTTTAATAGGCCATTCTGAAAGAAGAGCTTTAAACGAAAATGAAAGCTTTTTAAAGGCTAAATTTGATTTTGCAAAAAATCTTGATTTTAACATCATTTATTGCATAGGTGAAAGTTTAGAAACTAAGAATGCTAACAAAAGTTTGGATTTTTTAAAAAAACAAATTGAAAATATTGACTTATCTTATAAAAAACTTATTATAGCTTATGAGCCTATTTATTCCATAGGCACTGGAGTAAGTGCTAATCTTGATGATATTAATACCATACTTAATTTTTTAAGAGAATTTACTAACGCTAAGCTTTTATATGGAGGAAGTGTCAATCAAAGCAATATTAAAGAAATTTGTGCTTTAAAAAATTGTGATGGAGTATTGATAGGTTCAGCTGCATTAAATGCAAATGATTTTTTAAATATGATACAAATAGCTAAAGGTTAAAAAATGTCTTTAAGCAATGAAGAGTTAAAAAGCATATTAGAGCATAAAATCGCTCTATTAGAAAACTCACACAAAGAAGAAAAAAATATCTCATTAGAGGCTGTAAATTCTATCATTAAAATTTTAGGTTTGCCAAGTGATTTTAACCCTTTGGCACATAGATATTTCCAACTTCACACCCCACCTAACCTTATATGGCTTCATTTAAGTGAATGTACAGGGTGTAGTGAAAGTTTGCTTAGAACTTCATTGCCTGACTTTTTAGATCTGATTTTTGATTTTATTTCTTTAGAATATCATGAAACCTTTATGAGCGCAAGCGGACATCAAGCAGAATCACATCTAGAAGAAATTTTAGAAAAAAAAGATTTTCTTTTAGCTGTTGAAGGTGGGGTTTGTGCTATAGATCCTTTTTATCTAACTATAGGAGCACATGGTGAAAATGGATATGAAATTTTACAAAAATGTGCTAAAAATGCTAAAACAATCTTTGCTATGGGAACTTGCTCAAGCTATGGAGGAATTCAAGCTGCGCATCCAAATCCTACCAAAAGCATAGGAATTTCTAAAGTCTTAAAAGAAAAAGTAATCAATATACCAGGTTGTCCCCCAAGTGATGTAAATATCATCGCAGCACTTTGTTTTTATATATTATTTGAACAAGACATGGCTTTAGATGAGCAAAATAGACCTTTAGCCTTTTATGGTAAATGCTTGCATGATTTATGCGAAAGAAAAGCTAAATTTGAAGCAGGAAATTTTGCTCAAAGTTTTGATGATGAGAATATAAAACAAGGCTATTGTCTTTTTAAAGTAGGTTGCAAAGGACCTTATGCTTACAATAACTGCCCTAAGGTTAAATTTAACTCCAAAACCTCTTGGCCAGTAGCTGCAGGACATGGCTGTATTGCCTGTAGTGAAGAAAATTTTTGGGATGATTTTGGTTTTTATGAAAAACCTATGAGTAATGAATTTGCTTATAATGATTTTTCTATTATATTAGATGATAAAATAATTCATAATAGTTCTATCAACGAGCTTAATTCAGATAATATTTTACTAGATTTAAAAAGCGAAATTAGTGGGATTTTTTATCAAAATGATACAAAGATTAATTTTTTAGATTTTAGTTTTGAAGCTAATCCTAAAGTTTTTTTAAATAATTTCGCAAAAACCAAAATGGCTATGACTTTAGTGCAAAATTACCAAGAGCAATTTAAAACATATTATGATTTTATACAAGAAAATTATGATGATGAAAGCAAAATTAGCAATAATATCTTAGATTTATTTTATTTTATCTATCCAATTATTAGTGGAAAAAAATTAAGCCATTTAGATGAGTTTTTAGATCTTGCTTTAGCTTATAAGTTTAAACATCCTAGCAAATTTGATTTTAAAATCACAATTAATGAACAAGCAAAGCTTGATGTTTCTAAATCTATGCGTATGCCTTTGATTTACATTTTAGGTGGCTTAGATAAAGAAGCTATTGCTTTTGGATTGATTTTTTCCTTGAAAGAACATTTAAAACAAGCTTTAAAAGCATGCAAAAAAACACACAATAAAAAGCAAATTTTAATATGTGCAAAAAATGAAAAATTATTAAAATTATTTTGGGATTTAACGAGCATTTAAAGACTTAATGTTAAAATATTTATCTCCCTAATATTTGAAATTTGCAAAGTATAAAAACTTTGCAAATTTGTTTAAGATTGAGTTATTTTGACGATATAGCTTTATCTTGACTTGAAAGGAATGTTATGCAAATTTCTAGTTATAATTCTCAAAATTTTTCTATGGATATTAAAACAAAAAATGGCAATCATCTTTCTTTTTCCATGTATGACAAAAAAGAAGCAAAATTAGACAAAGATGGTAACTCGGCTTCTTTAAGTCTTAGAAATCAATTTGGTTTTTCATTCTCATATAATGGAACCAAACTTTCACAAGAAGAAATTGAAGAAATAAAAGAAGCAGTAGCTAAAGTACAACCACAAATAGATGAATTTATGAAAAACTCAAGAGTAGGAACCTTAAAACCAAAAGAGCTTATCACCACTGCAATGAAAATCGGCAATGCCTTACCTGAACCAAAAAATGAAGAACATGAAAAAGCTACTTTACATGAATTATTTAACACCATGGATAAGAGTTTAAACAAAGAAATAAATAAAACAGACCTTGAAGATATTAAAAAGCAAATTTTCCAAGATAGTGCTAAATTATTAGAAGAAATTTGGGAACAATACAACAAGCAAAAAGAAGAAAAAAAAGAAGATAACAAAGAATTTGGATTTTATGCTTAAAAAGGAAATACAATGGAAGTAAAAGATATTTTAAAAAGCATGCTAGAACTCCAGCAAAAATTAAACGATGATACCAATGGCATAGGTTGGGAAAATGGTTATACTAAAGAGGGTAAATTAATTAGTTTTAGAAGATGCATTTATATGGAGTGTGCTGAGCTTATTGATTCTTTTGCTTGGAAACACTGGAAAAGCATATACACTCCTGCAAACTGGGACAATGTACGCATTGAAATAGTGGATATATGGCATTTTATTTTAAGTTTGATTTTAGAAGAATATAAAGAAAAACAAATCAATGATAAAAATTTTATCGCAGAAGAAGTTTCTTCTGTAACTTTTTTTGATGATTTTTGTAAAGAAACTTCCAATCCAAATGAAGCAGATATTTATGGAATTTTAAATGATATTGAACTTATTATCCATAAGTGCAGTGGTTTTGATTATGATTTAGGTGAGCTTTTGAGTGTGTATTTTGTTTTAGCTAGAAAATGTGGTTTAAATTTCTATGAACTTTATAAAATCTATATTGGAAAAAATATTTTAAATCAATTCAGACAAGAAAACGGCTACAAAGAAGGCACTTATAAAAAAACATGGAATGGCACAGAAGATAACGAAGTTTTAAATCAAATTTTAAAAGAAACGCTAGATTATAAAGAAATTTATCAAAAGCTTCAAGAAAATTATAATCAAATAAAATGAACATATTATATCTAAGCTTGCAAGATTTTCTTAGCAAGCCATTTTTAAAATTTTCTCTTTTGCCTTTCTTAATCAGTATAATTATTTTTGCTTTTCTTATATATTATAGTTATGATATATTCTTTTCTTATATAGAAGATGTGGTTAGCGGATCTTTTATGGCTTGGTTTTTTAGCTTTTCTATAGTGCAATTTTCTCTTGCATTTTTAAGCGCCATAGGTGGATTTTTCATAGTGGTATTTGCCTCAGTGTTTTTTACCATGCTAATAATTTCTTTTTTAACTCCTTATATTGTGAAAAAAATCAATCAAAGATATTACAACTATTCCATACAAAAAGAAGTAAATTCTTTAGAGGTTTTACTTAAAACATTCAAAATTATACTCATTTCATGTGTGTTATTTGTGATAGCTACTTTCTTGTTAATTATACCTTTTATTAGTATTGTGATTTATTATGGAGTATTTTATTATTTATTTCACAAACTTTTATTATTAGACGTATTAAGCAATGTTTTAGATAAAAACAACTTTGATGATTTTTATAAAGACTCATCACCTTTATACTTTAAATTCATCACTCTAATCTTTTTTGCTTTATCAAGTACTCCTTTGCTTGGTTTATTTTTGCAAGTATTTTATGTGATTTTTCTAACTCACTTAAGTTATCAAAAAATTTTAAAACTTAAAGCTAGTAATAATGGATGAAAGAATTAAAAATTTCATCCTTTCTCAAAAACTTTTAAATTTAAGTATGCTTGATGAGGATGGTGGAGTATATTGTGCAAGCTGTTATTATGCCTTTGATAGTCAAAATTTAGCTTTAATCTTTGCTAGTGAAGAACGCACTAAACACGTTCAGCTTGCTCACAAAGCACCCAAAGTAGCAGTTAATATAGCATTAGATACAGATATTATTAATCTCATTAAAGGAGTGCAAATTAAGGCTCTTTTTCAAAAAGCAACCAAAGAACAAGAAAAAATATATTATGAAAAATTTCCCTTTGCAAAACTTGCAAAAGCTTGTGTTTTTGCTCTAAATATACAATGGGCAAAATACACTGATAACAAAATTCTACTCTCCAAAAAATTAGAATTTTTTATTTAAAATAATATTAAAAATATAATATTT
>NZ_NFOE01000044.1 GCF_002179635.1 Campylobacter jejuni
AAAAATAATATAAAATTAATTAATAGAAATAAAAATTATTTGAATTTATATTAGGAAAAATTATGTTTCAAAAAATAATGCAAATTTTAAAATCTAGAATTTTCGTAATCACATTAATACTTATTATTTTAGTTGTCTTAAGTTTATTTTTTTGGGCTTATGGTTCTTTATTTGCGTTTAATGAAATTTATGTTTTTAGTAATTCTTATTTAAGATTTGGGATAATTTTTATATTTTGGTGTTGTATTTTTTTGTTTTTTCTTTTAAAGCCTTTAAGTAATTTTATAAAATCTTTTAAGGATGATAAAAGAATAAGACTTAAAGAAATTAAAAAAGAATCTAATGAATTTTTATACAAAGCAAAAAGAAATTTCTTTATCGCATTAAAAGATGCCAAACAAACATGGAAAAAAGATATCAACACTAAAAATTTGCCTCTTGTTGTTATTGTAGGAAATGAAGGTGCTGGTAAAAGTACTTTTATAAATTATTCTGATATAGAATATCCTTTAAGTGATAGTTTAGAATCATATAAAAAGATGCATAAGTCTACCAATAATTTTAGCTTATATGTTTCCAAGAAAGGCGCTTTGCTTGATACTGAGGGAAATTATTTTTCTCAAGAAGATTTTTTTCATCCTAATAGTAGCGATGAGTTACCCGAAGATGATATAGAGAAAAATAGAGACTTTTTAATTAAAAAGAGTATTTGGCAAAATTTTTTAAAATTTTTAAATAAGAATTATTTTCATAGTAAATTAAATGGCATTATTTTAATAATTGATACTCGATTGTTTTTGGAAAACACAAAAGAATATTCTAATAATTTAATTCGTTATTTAACAAAAAGGGTACATGAGTGTGAAAAAATTTTAGGTGTACAATTACCTATTTATGTTGTTTTTTCAAAATTAGATTTGATAGAAGGTATGAGAGAATTTTTTGATATTTTTAATGAAAAAATTCAAAAAAAAGCTTTTGGTATAAGTTTTGCAGAACATTTTAAAGAAGAAGATATCCAAAAGTCTTTTGAAGAGATAAGCAAATCTTTGTTTTTACGTTTTGTTGATAAAAATTCTTCTATATACACTATAGAGGAAAAAAATAAAATTTATTTATTTTTAAAGCAGTTGGATAATTTATTTGTATTGAGCAAAGACTTTATCGTGCAACTCCAAAATGAAAATATTTTAAAAAATAGTTCAGTTTTAAGAGGGGTATATTATGTAAGTGCTTATCAAGAAAATGTGCCAAGAAATTTTATGCTTGATACAATTTGTGAAAAGTATAATATAAAAAAACCATTAGCTCAAGTAAAACAGTCTTTTAGCAAGCAAAGTTATTTTGTTCAGTCTTTGCTTGAAGATATTGTCTTTAAAGATTCATCGCTAAGTAGAATTAAAAGTTTTTACAAAAAGATATCGCTTTTGGGTCTAACTATATTTTTGAGTTGTATGACTTATTTTATTTCATCTTATTTTATTCTTAAAAGTGAGCAAGAAAAGAAAATATCTCAAAGTGTTTATACAGATCTTTCATTTTTGTTGAAAAATATGCAAGATTACCCCATGATGAGTATAGAAGAGAAAGCAAAATTATTAGTTGATTTAAGAAATATACTAAGTGTATATCCGCAATTAATCGAAAAGGCAAGTTTGTTTGAATATTTTAGCTTAAACATAACATATAAAGGCTTTAAAAAAGCACAAAATTTATATTATAAAATTAGTGAAGATGTGTTGAAAAATACCCTATTAAAAGAAATGGAAATAATATTACAAACTGATGATAATTATGATAACTTAATTAAAACTTTATATGTATATAAATCATTGTTTGAGCAAAAATATCTTGATAAAGATTTATTAAAAATATGGATTAATGAAAATTGGAATTTTTTAGAAAAATATAAAATTTCTAAAGAAAATTTTCTATCTGGTATCGATGAACTTCAAAAGATTGATTTAAGCACTTCTCAGCAAGATGATATTTCGGTTAAATTATCTATTGAAAAACTATATAATGTAGCAAAAATTCAAAGAATATATACTTTACTTAACTTTATCATTCTAGATAAAAACAATAAAGTATATAATTTTAAAAATGAATTAGGATTTGCTGCTAACAATGTTTTCTCAGAGTCTATTAAAATTGATAGTATTGAAGAAATTTACACAAAAAAAGGTATGGCTGACTTTTTGCAAACGTTAAATGTAAAAATAGATAAAGCCATTGAGATTGATTCGTGGATTTTAAATGATTTGTCAAATTCTGAAAATAGAAGCAATATGGCAATGGGAATTATTAAAATTTATTTAACGCAATATCAAAATAAATGGCAAGAAATTTTAAATTCACTTGCACCAAAAAAGTTTATTTCCAAAAGTTCTATGCTAAATGAACTTAATATACTATCTAAAAAAGAAAATCCTTTAATGAATTTTATAAAAATTGTTAGTGTAAATACCAATCTTAACGATGCTACTTTACTAACTCAAGCATATAATCTCGGTGTTAATGCTGCTGAAATAAAGACAAGTTTTATGGGGATTACCAGTTCGTTTGATGCTTATCATAAAATTATAGAACAAAATTCTATTTTAAATACGGGTGCTACTGCTGTAGGTTTAGATGTTGGAAGTCATCAAAAAACCATGGAATTAATAAATACAGATTTATCTAATATTCATAAAAAAATAACTGACTTTACAACAAATAACTCGCAAACTATTGAGGAAAAAATAAAATACGCTTTAAGCGATAGTAAAGATTCTAGCGACCCATTTAGTTCTCTTGAACAAAATATTAAAAATTTACCAAGTGAATTGGAAAAATATTATGCAACTCTTTCTTTGTATGCTTGGAATATTATAGAAAACCATGGAGTTTCTTTGTTTAATACTGTTTGGTTGAATGAGGTTTATGCGCCATTTGTTAATGATATAGCTCCTTTTTATCCTTTTAATTTATTAAGTTCACAAGATTTGAGTATAGATTCTTTTAAAAATTTCTTTGGTAAAAATGGAATTTTAAATAAGTTTTATGAAAAATATTTAACAAATGTTCTAATTAAAAGAAAAAATGTTTACTCTATTAATTCTAAATTTAGCTCAAGATTAACTTTTTCCAAAGAATTTTTGGATTTTATTACTAAGGCTGGTAATTTATCAGAGTTAATGCTAAATGCAAATGATGTAATGAGAGTGCGCTTTACTTTACAAAGTCTTGACTTAAGTGCCGATTTTTCTTTTGTAAAAGTTCAATATAATGATACTTCTATTATATATGATCACACATTGCATACAAAATTAGATGTTATAACTGATGAATTTAACAATGGAACTAGTTTTGATTTCACTGCGTATTCTTATTTAGATGCTAATATAAATTACACAAAATCATATAAAGGAGAATGGGCTTGGTATAAATTATTACAGGAAAGTAAAAATTCAAATTCATCTTACAGTGTTTTATTTAATGACAATAAAAAAATGTATTTTGATTTCAAACTTAATAATAACAACTCAGATATTAATAATATAATTATGATATTAAGTGATTTTAAAATAGTAGAAAATATAACAAAGGCTCAAAATGATAGATAAAGAAACCATAGGATTAATAATTGAAAATATTGATGAAAATATTACAAAAACAGTAGCTTGTGTATTTGATGAAACTGGTGGACTTGTTGGATCAAGTCCAGAATGTTTATTTTGGATACAAGATAAAAATAATTCTGTTAAAGAAAAACATATGAAGATTACTTTTGAAGAAGGTTTTTTTACTATGACGCCTATAGAAGGCAGTGATATTTTTTATAATAATTCTTTTTCTAGATTGGAAGATGGTTATGAAATTATTATCAACAAAGGCGATGTTCTAAAGTTAGGTCTTATTGAGTTGCGTTTTGTTGATTCAAAAGAGATTAAACAAGAAACTTTAAAGCAAGCAAAAGAAATAAAAGAAATAGAAAAACACACACAGATGGATGAAATAGAGCTAAAACCTAGAGGAAAAATAGATGGTTTAGATTTTAAGGCAAAAGAAAACATTAAAGAACTTATTGAAACAAAAATAGATTATAGTTTTATAGAGGATAATAATATTAAAAATTCTGAAGTTATTATGGAATCTAATTCTTCTGTTAATTTAGATTTTACTTATGAAAATATAGGAAAAATTTTAGATAAATTGCAAAATGAATTATCAGAAAATCGTAAAAAAACAATACTAAATGATAATTTCCAAAAATTAAATATAGATGATTTTCAAACAGTTATTTCAAAAATTCCGCTTATTAAAGATACAAAACTAATTAATCTTGTTGTGTTAAAATTAATTACTAAAGAATTGTATTCACCTGTATTTAAAGAGATGGAAGAAGATATTTTTATGACTTATTTGCAAAACGCCTTGCAAAATATCATCAAAAATGATCAAAATATATTTGAAAATTTGACTTTACTGTCTTTAAACAAATACAAAGAAAAATAATTTTTCAAAGTAAAGTAAGATAATTTTCCAAAATTAATTTTAAAAAGGAGTATCAAATGAAAATCACAATGATAATTTTAAGCTTATTTTCTTTAGTATCTTTAGGTGCATGTGCTTTTAAAGAAAATAAAGCAAGTGAATTAGAAACTCTTGCAAGTAATTAT
>NZ_NFOE01000075.1 GCF_002179635.1 Campylobacter jejuni
TTTAATATACCTTCTATCATAGATTTACTAGTACCATGAGCAATGTTTAGGTAGTTTTTGTCTTTACCTCCAAAGTTTACACTTTCACCTTTACCTATGCTAAAGCCACCACCCCATTGTATGACTGAGTTTTTTCCATTACCTACAATATTCATATTATTACCATTAGTGTTTATACTTCCACTAGTCCCATGAGTAAATTTACCTCCACTAGGTAAAGCCATTAGTGGAGAAAATAGCATTGATACAACTATATTTGAAAGAAGAATTTGTTTTGAAAGTTTTTTATAAGAAGGAGTTAAATCAAAATTATTCGATTCCCCCCCCCCCGTGGAGTTAATATTGACATAATAAATCCTTTAATAAAAATTTATGTATGATAATATTATATTTATAAAGAAATGCTTAACTAAATTTTAGACTTAAGTTCTTCTTCATTGATGATTTTTTTATTGTATTTAATCACTAAAAATTTAGAGTTTTTATACACATCTAAAACTCCATTTATGCCTTTAATCATATTTAAATCATGTTTTGTTTCTAAAGATAAATAGGCGTTTTTAAAATCTGCCGGACTTTGTAAAAACAAAAGCAACACAAACCAAATTACAGACAAAGCTATCAAAATAAAAGCAAGAGTAACTAAACTAAAATGGTGTAAAAAATACCCTCCAACGACACCACCTAAAAAGCTTCCAAAATAGCCAAAAGCATTAAACACACCCAAAGCCGCACCTTTTTCATTTACCTTAGCAAATTTACTCGCACAACTTTGCATAATAGGCTCATGTAAATTAAATCCTATAAAAAACACTACAACGCCTACCATAAATACTAAAGCATTATGCGAAAAAGCAAATATAATATAAGCTATGATAAAAAACGCCACACCTAAAAGCAATATTTCTTTGCTTAAGCCTCTTTTTTCTCCTAAAGATCCTGATAAACCCATAGCTAAAAACCCAAGCACCATAGAGCTAACATAAACATGCCATAAATTCTCACTTGGGTAATTAAACTCATGTACTAAAACCAAAGGAATACTTAAAAACGCAATACTCATAAGCATTTTTTGCATACAATTAGTAAGATTCATCAAAGCTAAGTTTTTTTCTTTTAAAAGTTTTTTTAATGGAGTTTTAGTATTTTCATGTACTATTGTATGCTCTTTTGGCACAACGCTAAATAAAAGCACGATACAAATTAAACTCAAAATCGCACTTAAATCAAACAAACTTGAAAGCCCAAATTTAGCACTCATTAAAGGAGAAAGCACCAAAGAAGCTGCAAAAGAAAGTCCTATAAATGAACCCATGATAGCCATAGCCTTACCGCGATTTTCTTCATTGATAAAATCACTTATCATAGCAGTAGCTACTGCTCCTATGGCCCCTGCTCCTTGTAAAAGCCTTCCAAACATCATTGTATAAATATCATCAGCATACGAACACACCAAAGAACCTATGATAAACACCACAAGTCCTATTAGCATAGTTTTTTTACGCCCTATTTTATCTGAAATGATTCCAAAAGGAACTTGCAATGCCATTTGAGTTAGAGCATACACACCTACTAAAAGCCCTACTAAAAACTCATTGGCTCCTTTTAAATTTAAAGCATATAAACTTAAAACCGGTAAAACTATAAACAATCCAAAAAATCTAGTTCCTACAATAAAAGACAAAGGTAAAACGGTTTTTAACATCTTTTCTCCTTATAAAGGATAATTTTACTATGATTTTGATAAACTTTTTTTAAAGTCAAAACAAAAAGAGTAATTTATGAAGAAAAAATTAAAAATCATTCTAGCAACTTCTAACGCACACAAAGTAGAAGAAATCAAAAAATTTTTAACTACTTATGAAATTTATGCCTTAAATGAAATCATCACCCCTTTTGAAATCATCGAAGATGGCACAAGTTTTAAAGAAAATGCTTTGATAAAATCTAAAGCTATTTTTAATGCTTTAGACAAAAAACAAAATGAATTTATCACCTTAAGCGATGATAGTGGTATAAGCGTAGAGGCTTTAGACAATGCACCAGGGATTTTTTCTGCAAGATACTCTCAAGAAGGCACTGATGAGGCCAATAGAAACAAACTCATCCAAGCTTTACATGAAAAAAACTTACATCAAAGCAAAGCTTTTTACACTGCAGCCATAGCCATAAGCTCAAAATATGGACATTTTAGCACGCATGGATATATGCATGGCCTTGCTATTGATACTCCAAGAGGTAATAATGGCTTTGGATATGATCCTTTATTTATCCCAAAGGGTTTTGATAAAACTTTAGGTGAATTAGATGAGCAAGTAAAATTAAAAATTTCACACCGCTCACAAGCGCTAATGTTTGCTACTTATATCTTAAGAGCATTAGAAAAAATGGAGCATTGATGAAACAATTTATAAAATATATGCTTATTGCTTTTGGTGTTTATGTGATTTGGATTTTACTTTATTATAATTTTGCTTAAGATAATGATAGCTTAAAATAAAACTTGGTAATAAAAAAAGCGAACCAAATAAAAGCAAACTCATAGCTAAAACCGTAAGCAAACCAAAATAAATCGTTGGGATAAAATTACTGCTAATCATCACTAAAAAACCTAGAATAATCGTAACACTAGTATAATAAATCGCACTTCCTATGCCTATATGCGAAGCTTTTATAGCCTCTTCTAAGCTTTTATGTTTTAATTCTTCTTTAAAACGATGAATATAATGAATCATATCATCAACCCCTATTCCTATACAAATAGCAGCTATGGTAATACTCATAATATCAAGTGGTATATTCAAAATACCCATTAAGCCAAATACCAAAGCTAAAGGTATGAGATTGGCCAAAATCGCTACAAAAGCGTAAACAAAACTTCTAAAAATCACCACAAATAAAGCAAAAATAACAAGCACCACAAAGGCTAAAGTGTCAAATTGTGATGAAAAAAGACTTTGAAGCATATTATTATATAAAGGCATAATACCACTGATTTTAACCTCTACATTATCATTTTGCAAAAGCTCTTTTAAGTCTTTTTCAAGCTGTTTTAAAAAAACATCGCGTCTTAAATTTGGATCACTATCTAGCATACGCACGCTAAATCGCAACTCATTATTTTCTACACTTACAAAAGGGGTTAAAACTTGCTTTTTAAAATTCTCATCTAAATTTTCATATAAAAACGCTAAGGCAAAATCATCTAAAGCCTTACCATCATTAATGCTTTTTCCAAGCTCTAGCAAACTTTGCAAGCTAAGCACAGAACCTACATATTTTTGCTTACTTAAAAACTCATGAACCTTAGCAGCTATTCTTGTTTTTTCACTACTAAAAAAATACCTATCATCCTTGGCTAAATCATCAAATTCCTGTTCAAACTCATCTAAACTTTCATTTTGTTTTGGACCTTGCTTAAATTTGACAATCACATCTAAAGGCATAGTTCCACCTAGTTCTTTATCTATAATCAACAAACCTTGTTTAATCCTAGAACTATCTTTAAAATAACTCACAAAGCTATTTTCTACTTTAATTTGCAAAATTCCATACAAAGCAAAAGCCACACAAAATAAACTTATGCCATAGATAACTTTTCTATGTTTTAAACTTACATTTGCACAAAAACTTAAAAATTTCAACGAATTTTGATTAAGCTCTTTAAAATTTAAACGTGGCATTAATACCAAAATGCTTGCAAAATAAATATAAGCTAAAATCAAACTCACGCTGATACCAAGACTCATCATAATACCAAGTTTAATAATAGGCTCAATATCTGAAAAAACAAAACTTAAAAACCCAACAACTGTGGTTAAAATAGCAAAAAAGCTAGGACTTGCTTTATCAAGTAAGGTTGAGAGTAAAAGCTTATAAACACTAGCTTTTGGGTGTTTGTGTAAATTTTCTATAAAATGCACGATTAAGTGTATCACAACAGAAACAGTGATAATAAGCACTAAAGCTACATAGTTTGAAGATACCACAGTAATATCAAAGCCCAAAAGCGCGAAAATCCCGCTTGAAGTAAAAAGTGAAATCACACAAATTCCCAAAGCCAAAAACACCAAACGCAAAGAGCCAAAAAACCACCAAAGTGCTATAAATAAAAGTCCTACTAAACTAAGTCCATAAATTTTTAAGTCACTTTTTACATAATTAATCATATCATTAGCAATCATTTCTACACCGCCAAGGTGTAAAAAGTCTCCATTTTGACTATATTTAGATACTATTTTAGTGATTTTTTCTAATCTTTTTGCGCTAAATTCCCTTGAGCTTTCTTGGTGTTTTTTAATCAAGGCTCTAAAATGCTCTTTTTCATTTTCACTTTTTGCATTATCTCTTGAATTAATCAAGTCATTATAAACAAGATCAGGTGCTAGATAAATCAAAATTCCCGTTGTTTTTCCATCTTTTGAGATGATATTATTTTTATAAAAGGGTTGGTTTAAAATTTCTTTTTTAGCCAGATTAATATCCACATCTTGACTAAAAATATTAGGTATATTTTGGATAAGCTCTTTTAATTCTTTACCTTTAGAACTTGCAAGCAAAGGCGCATTAGCGATAGAAAATACCTTTTGCACACCATTGATTTTTTCTAAATCAAGAGTTAAGTTTTTTATAGTTTCTAAATTTTCTTTAGTAAAAATATCTTTATTTTTAGGAGCAAAAGCAAGCATTAAAAAATTATCATTACCATAACGCGCTGAAACTTCTCTATATAGTTTCAAACCCTCATCATGCTCTAAAAGCAAGCTTTCAGCACTTGCATCAACACTTAAATTTTTAGCAAAAAAACTAAAAAATATACAAAAGACTAAAGTAATCCCCAAAGTTAGCTTTGGGAAATTAAGAAAGATTTTTAAAATTTTACTTAGCATTATTTAGAAAAATCAACACTAGAAAGCTTTTCAAGCAAGGTTTTAAAATCACCATTTTGCAAGACATCTTTAAATTGTGAGCGATAAGTTTGTATGATACTTATACCAAAAATATCTACATCATAAATTTGCCAATCATTATTTTTATCATAAAATTTAAAGATTACAAAATTTTCTTTACCATCTACTATCATAGAAGTTTTCAAAAAGGCTCTTTTGTTTTTTTCTTCTAAATTAATCACTTTTAATTTTTGAGAATCATACAAAGCGAGCTTATCCGTGAAACTTTTTTTAAGATTTTTTTCAAAGGCTTTGTTAAATTCATTTTTTTCATTTTCACTTAATTTTTCATATCTTGTAGAAAGACTAAGCTTAGCCATAAGCTCATAATCAAAAACACCATCAAATAAAGCAAAGATTTTTTCCGCTGCTTTAGCTTTATTGTTTTTATTTTGATCTAAAATTTTTAAACTCTCATCGATCTTTTCTTGCATAGTTTTAGAAATATCTTGCAAATTTAGAGCAAAAGCAAATATTACACTACAAAGCAAAACTATGATTTTTTTCATTTTATCTCCTTATTTGATGAGTTCTTGGCGTCTTTGTTCATACGCATCGCGTATAAAAGTATAATAATCTACACTATTTTGGTAAATATCATCTATTTTTTCATACTCAAAACTTAATTCATTGAGTTTTAATGCAGCATTTACACCCACACCAACCCAAAAATTCTCAATATATCCCTCAGGCACCATAAACCAATTTACAGGTAAAGCTAAAGCATCTCTTACATTATAAGGACCTAAAAGTGGAAGTACTAAATGCGCTCCACTACCCACTCCCCATTTACCCAAAGTCGTTCCAAAATCAGCTTCATAACTTTTTAAAGAAGTTTTGCTCGCACTATCTAACAAACCAAAACCAAAAATCACATTTACACAAAATCTTCCAAATTCCTCACCAGCTTTTCTAAATTCTAAACTTAAAAGATGATTGATAAATCTAAAAGGTGATCTTGTGGTGTCAAAAGCATTTTTCACACCTGTTCTTATAAAGCTTGGAGTAACACTTTTATAAGAAAGCACAACCGGTCTTAAAAAATAAGTATAAAGATCATAATTAAATTTACTCATAGCTTTATTATAGGTATAAAAGCTATCTTTGACTTCTTTTTTTTGATATTCTTGTTCAAAATCTTCAAAGTCATTTGCTAAAATCAAAGTGTTAAAAAATAAACACAAAGTTAGTATGTATTTTAACAAGCTTTTTCCTTTAAATCTTATAAATTGAAATTTCAGATTATACAAAAATTAAAATAAATTTTTACATTAAAATGCTTTTAAAATATTCTTTAAAAAAATTAAAAATTTTTATTTGCTTATGAAATAAGTCTTAGAAAATATGCAAAAAATATAAATTTATTTTTGCTTTTAAAAATAAGCTATAATTTTTTCAAAATTTACTATTAAAAGGATAAAAAATGAAAAAAATTTTTACCCTACTTTTTTTGTGTATTTTTGGCTATAGTGCTGATGTAAATATCGCTGCAGCTGCAAATGTAGCTTATGCTTTTAAAGCCTTACAAAAAGAATTTCAAAAAGAAAACCCTGATATTAGTATCAATGTAAGCTTAGGCGCTAGTGGAAATTTAGTTTCGCAAATCAAAAATGGAGCGCCATTTGATATATTTATGGCTGCAAATATGAAATTTACACAAAGCTTGTATGATGATAATTTTGCTAGTACAAAACCTGTTATTTATGCTCAAGGAGCTTTAGCTTTACTCAGTGTTAGAATGGATTTAAGCAAAGGATTAGACACGCTTAAAGAAGAAAAAGTCAAAATCATCACCATAGCTAATCCCAAAGCTGCTCCCTATGGTCAAGCTAGCATAGAAACTTTACAAAATGCTAAAATTTATGAGCAAACAAAAACTAAAATCATCGAGGCAAAATCCATAGGAGAAGCACTTACTCAAACACTAAAAGCAGCCGATGTGGGTTTTATAGCAGCAAGTGCTTTATATGAAGATACGCTAAAATCTTATAAACTCCAAGAAGGAAAAAATTATATTTTAATCAATCCAAAGCTTTATGAACCAATCAACCAAGGCATTATTATCACTTCTTATGGTAAAGATAATACCAAAGCTAAGAAATTTTATGATTTTATTTTAAGCAAAAAGGCTAAGGAAATTTTCAAAGCTTATGGTTATAATACCCCATGATTAAAGCTAAAATAAACACTATAAAAAATCATGAAAATATAAATTGGGTAGAATTTCTTATAAACAAACATAAATTATTTATGCTTGCTTTAGAACTTGATGAAAAAGCAAGCATTGATCAAGAAGTTTTACTTGCTTTTAAAAGCAGTGAGTGCTTGCTTAGTAAAAAAAATTTAGAAAACTCATTTTTAAATACCTTTTATGCAAAAATCATTGATATTTTTCAAGGACAAATCATCACTATCGTAAGATTAGAAAATGAAATTTGTACTTTTGAAGCTCAAATTAGTACCCATGAGTTTTTAGAGCAAAATTATCAAAAAAATAATTTTGTATTTGCTTATGTACATCCTAGTGCTTTATTTATCAAAGAGTATTTATGCTAAAACTTGACTTTGAAAAAATCTTTAAAAATAAAGAAAAAGAATTTAAACTTAAGGTTAAATTTGAAGTTAAAGAAGGAGATTTTTGTGCTATTTTTGGAAAAAGTGGCAGTGGCAAAACTACGCTTTTGAGAATTTTAGCAGGTTTTGAAAAAGCACAAGGAATTTGCACTTTTAATAATACGATATTTTTTGATGATAAAAACTTTCTAAGCCCACAAAAAAGAAAACTTGGTTTTGTTTTTCAAGATTATGCTTTATTTGAAAATATGAATGTAGAGCAAAACTTACTTTTTGCCAAAAAAGATCTAAAATTTGCTAATGAGCTTTTAGAACTTTTAGATTTAAGTAAACACAAAAAAAGTCATATTTTAGAGTTAAGTGGAGGACAAAAACAACGCGTAGCTTTAGCAAGAGCTATTATGCAAAAACCCAAACTTTTACTTTTAGATGAGCCATTTAGTGCCTTAGATAATGAGATAAAACTACACTTGCATGATTATCTTTTAAATATACATAAAACTTATAAAATCACTACTATTTTAATCAGCCATGATGTAAGTGAAGTTTATAAACTAGCTAACAAAGTCATCATTTTAGAAAATGGAGCCATCATCAAAGAAGGCTCGCCTAATGAAGTTTTTTTAAAGACACAAGGCTCGCAAAAATTTGCCATAAAAGCACGCATTTTAAAACTACAAAAACAAGATAGCATATTTATAGCCATACTTGCCATAGGCAATCAAATCAGCCAAGTAGTGCTAAGTCCTTTAGAAGCTAAAGATTTTAAAGAAAATGATGAAGTGCTTTTAAGTCAAAAAGCTTTTGCGCTAAATTTAACTAAGATATAAAAAACAATGCTAAAATAAGATAAATTATTACAAGGTTGTAAATGACTTATGGATTTTTTATCTTAAAATTTTACACTAGCTTATGGACAAAATGGAAGATAAGATTATCTTGTGGTTATTTTATAGCCCCTACTGCACCACCTTTTATCCTTTTATAGTTTCATTTTTAAATTAATTTAAAAGGATATAAAATGCATTGGTTAGTATTAGCAATTAGTATAGTTTTTGAAGTGATTGCAACAAGCTCGATGAAGTATGCAAGCATAAGTAAAAATAATCTTTATTTAATCGTTTTTGCGGTGTTTTTTTCATTTTCTTTAGTAGGTTTATTTTATGCTTTGAAAAAAATTGATTTAAGCATAGCTTATGCAACTTGGGCAGGTTGTGGTTTGGCATTAGTTAGCGTGGTGGGATTTTTAATCTTTAAAGAAGCAATTACTCTTAATAAAATCATTTTTATTATTTTAATCATCACTGGAGTGGTGGGATTAAAACTTAGTGCTTAAGCCTTTTGGCTTAAAGCACATTCATACTTTGTATCATTACTTTTGCTTTACATTCAGCACAGCAATATAGTGTTTTTATCTTAGCCTCATCGCCCATAAATCTTGGCTTCATAATGCTAGCAATTTTTTCAATGGCTTTTTTAGTAGCAAATTCTTTCCCGCACTCTACACAGGCAAAAAGTTCATCTTGAGCTAAAACCATAAAAGAAAAATACTCTTTTTCTAGATCTATCCCACTTCTTTGAAGCATTAAAGTATCTTTTTCAGCACAACTTGCCTCACAATATCCACAGGTAGTACATAAGCTTGCATTAAATTTCAAAGAATTATCCTTAGCATCAGCCACTAAAGCTCCTACATTACAAGCTCCCACACAAGAAAGACATAAGGTACAGGTATCTGTATTGATAGTGATTTTTCCATAGCGTATCCATTCTTTGCTTGGGATATTGCCTAAATTTTCTTCTTTTATAAGCTCTCTTAATCTTATAGCAAAATCTTCTCTTTTTAAAAGCGCAGGATTATAAGATATAAATTTAAGATTTTCTATAAAATGCGCTTGTTTTATAGCCTCTAAAAGTTCTTTTTCATCTTTAGCTAGAAAAATTGCATTTTGTTTAAATTTTCTTTGAAAAATTTCATTCATCAAAGCTATCACTTCTAAAGCACCTTGCGATAAGCCATCACTATAAAAAATCACACTCGCACCACTTGTTTGAAGCATAGCTAAAAAATGTGCTTGATCAAGATAGTTTTCGCCTTTAATCATAAAAGGCATTACATCTTCTTTTAAAGTGATATTTAAATTTTCTATAGACATTTTCTCAGGGATAATTAAAATGATTTTATCTTCATAAAATTTTAAAATTTCATAAAAACTATTGCGTGGCATAGGTGCATAATCAAGCGCCCCACTAGGACAAACCCCCACACAATCACCACAGCTTAAACAATCCACATGAGAAAATTCTAATTTTTTTTGCTCATCATCTTTTAAAATAGCCACACTAGGACAAATTTCAGCACATTTTCCACAATGAATACTTCTTCTTTCATGGTATTGACAAATGCTATCATCATAACTAATATAATTTCTAAATTTATATTTTGGAGAATTAGAATTTAAAAGTTTTATAAGTTCTTCTTGACTTAAAGTAGTTAAATCATAACAACCACTTTGTTGATCAAAACTTTCTTTTTTTACATCATATAAGAAAAAATCACAATCAATCTCTACTTGCTCATCATCTTTTAAAGCTATCACGCAAAGCTCGCCCACGCAACCTAAAACACCCAAACATTGCTCATTGCTTAGTTTTAAAACCTTGTATTCTTGTTTTTTTAGGCTTTCTATAAGCTCATTTTGATCCTCATTGCTTACAATAATTACATTTTTACCCACTTCTTTGGTGTATTCTAAATCAAGCCCTAAATCATAAACTTTAGATCTAATCTTATATAAAGACTCAATAGTTTTGGCTTTTTTAAGCACATCATCTTGTGAATTTTTAAGGTAAAAATTAATCTCAGGTGCATAAACTTCAGGGTTTAAAAGCTTTGAATTTCCTATAAAAACTTCTTCGTTACAGGCTTTTTGAACTATGCTAATATTATCACTTAAAGGAATTAAATCTTCATTTTCTAAAAATACAAAATCTTTCATAACACTCTCTTTTAAATTTTTTAATCTTAATTATATAAATTTCATTATAAAAAAGTTATAATTTTACTAATTTATTCTTAAGGTTTAAGATGAACAAATTTAGAAATTTTCCACCCATAAACACGCTTATAAATGATGAAAACTTGGCTAGCTACCCTTTGTATTTAAGATCTCATTTTGCAAAAATAGTTGTTTCAAATTGTAAAAAAGAACTAAGTAAAAATGAAAATTTAAATTTTAGCTTGCAAGATTTGCTAAGTAAAATTACTCAAAGTATTGATGAGTTTTTAAATATGCAAAGCCAAAGTTTAATCAATGCTACTGGAGTTATCATACACACTAATCTTGGTCGTAGTATTATTGATGAGAGTATTTTTGAAAGAACTAAAGAAATCATCTGCTCTTATTCTAATTTAGAGTTTAACATGCAAAGTGGTAAAAGAGGTTCAAGGTATGACGCACTTAGTGCGAATTTAAAAATATTATTTGATTGTGAAGATTGTTTAGTTGTTAATAATAACGCCTCGGCTGTATTTTTGATCTTAAACACCTTAGCAAAAAATGAGGAAGTTATTACTTCAAGAAGTGAGCTAGTTGAAATTGGGGGAAATTTTAGAATTCCTGAAGTTATGCTAGCAGCTGGTGTTAAGCTAAAAGAAATAGGCACGACTAATAAAACTCATTTATATGATTATGAAAAAGCTATCAATGAAAATACTAAAATGATCTTGAAAACCCACCGCTCTAACTTTGCTTTTAAAGGATTTTTTGAAGAGGTGAGCTTAAGTGAAATTCACGCTTTAACAAAAAAGAAAAAACTCATATCTTATTATGATTTGGGTGCTGGATGGTGTGAAAAGATTAATAAACAACTTAGTAAAAATGAGCCGAGTGCAAAAGAGCTTTTAAAACATTGTGATATTTTAAGTTTTAGCGGCGATAAACTTTTTGGCTCTACTCAAGCAGGCATTATACTTGGAAAGAAAAAATACATTCAACAACTAAAGAAAAATCAACTTCTAAGAATGCTAAGGGTTGATAAAATCACTCTAGCTTTTTTAAATGAAACTACCAAAGCATACTTAGAAAAAGAATATGAAAAAATTCCTACGCTAAAACTTTTAAATGATGATTTAAAAACCATAGAAAAAAAGGCACTCTTTGTCAAAGAAAAAATTCCTATTAAATGTGAGTTGAAAGCTTCTAAAAGTTTAGTAGGTGGTGGATCTATGCCTGATAAAAGCTTAGATACTTTTGTGTTAAGTTTTGATGAAAAAGCTTTGCTTTTACAAGAAAAATTTAGAAAAAAAGGCGTGATCGGCCGTGTTGAAAATGGGTATTTTGTGCTAGATTTTAGAAGTATTTTAGAAAAAGATTTAAATAAAATAATAAGCATTATTAAAGAGGTATTTCATGCATAGTATCATCATAGGCACTGCTGGGCATATTGACCATGGTAAAACTTCGCTTATTAAAGCTTTAAATGGTTTCGAGGGTGATGATTTAAAAGAAGAGCAAGAAAAAGGCATTACGATTAATCTTAGCTTTTCAAATTTAAAAAGTGAAAATTTAAACATTGCTTTTATTGATGTGCCTGGGCATGAAAGTTTAATTAAAACTATGATAAGTGGTGCTTTTGGCTTTAGAGTATGTATGTTTGTCATAGATATAAACGAGGGTTTAAAGGCTCAAAGTATAGAGCATTTAAGGGTTTTAGAATTTTTAGGCGTAAAAGATGTGGTGCTTATTTTGAGTAAGGTTGATTTATGCAAGGATTTAGCACAAAAACAAGTAGAGCTTTTAAAAGAATTAAAAGCCTTTAAAATCAATATCTTAAAAGTTTTTCCAACAAGCATTTATGATGAGCAAAGTATATTAAATTTAAAAAACTATCTACTTAGTTTAAAGCCTAAAGAAAATGATGAAAATTTAATTTTTAGATACTACATTGATAGAGTTTTTTCTCTAAAAGGTATAGGAACGGTAGTAACAGGAAGCTTAAATGAAGGAAAAATCAGCAAAAATGAAAAAATCTTTTGCCTTGAAAATCAAAAAGATATCATTGTAAAAAATATACAAATTCATGAAGAAAATGTTTTAGAAGCAAAAGCTTATAATAGAGTTGCTTTGAGTTTAAATTGTGATTATCATGAGTTAAAAAAAGGCTATGTATTAAGCAAAAAAGGTGTTTTTAAAAGCTTTAAAAGTATCGATGGAGTAGTTTTTAATACAGAGATTAAACACGGGAGTATTTTAGAATTTTGTAGTGGCTCAAAAAAGCTTAATGCAAAAATTAATGTAATCAAAGAATTTGAAGATAAAACTTATATTAGCTTAGAGTTTGATAAAAACTTACCTTTGTGTTTTGATGATAAATTTATCTTGCTTGAAAATGGGCGTATTAAAAGTGGTGGCGTGGTATTAAATGCAGTGAGTGAGCCTTTAAAAAAAGATATAAAAGCTAAGTATCTAGCACTTTTAGAACAAAAAGATTTTAAAAAAGTATTTGAGTTTTTAAAACAAACTCACAAACTTGGCTTTGGCTTACTTTCAAGTTATCAACGCTTTAAACTCACTCATGAGCAAGCCCTAAACCTAGCAAAAAGTTTAGATCATGTTTTTGTCGATGAGCAAGCTTTAAATGTGTATGATTTAAATGCTATGCAAACTTTAAAAGAATTTATTAATTTTATTTTCTCTAAAAATCCTTATGCTTTAATCTCTCCTCATTCTATCGCCTTAAGGCTTAGCTGGGCAAGTGAGAGCTTTTGTGCTTATGTGCTCAAGCAAATGCAAGAAAAATTAGATTTTAAAGATGGCATATGGTTTTTAAAAGGACAAGATTTTGAAAAATTGCAAGAAAAGGCTCATTGTGAGCTTTATGAAATTTTAAAAAAAGAAGGTATAAAACCTACCGCACCTTATAATCTTTATGAGTATTTAGAACTTGATAGGAAAAATGGAGATCTTATCTTAAAAAAACTCACTAAAGAAAACAAAGTCAAAAGATTAGCGCATAATCTTTTTATAGAAAAAAATGCTCTTGAAAATCTCATGCAAGAGTTTTTAAAACTTTTACAAAATCATCATTTAGATGTAGCTTTTGTAAAAAATCATTTTCAAATTTCAAGAAAATATGCCATAGCTTATTTAGAATACCTTGATAAAAACTATCCTCAAGTGATAAAAATTGAGGAAAAAAGAATGTTAAAAGCCTAAGTGTTAAAATTTACATTTTATAATGTATAAAAATTTAAAATAAAGGAAAAAAATGAAAAAATCTTTAGCTCTTTTAACTCTTGCTAGCTCTTTATTTGCTGCAAGTAATGAAGAAATTATTAATTTTTTTAAAAAAAATCCAAATTTATCAAATGCAAACATTAGTGTTTCTAGTAGAGAAAAAATTCCTGATACTAGCTTTGAAGCTGTGATAGTTAATTTTGAAATTAGTGGTAAAAATTTCCAAGAAATCGTTTTCACTCAAGATAATATCATCACAACTGAAGTAATTGATGTAAAAAAAGGTGAGTTTTATTCTCAAATTTATCAAGCAAAACTTATGGAAAAACAACAAGCTGAATTTTCAAAAAAAGCTCTAGTGGAACTTAAAAAAGAAAAAATGTTTATTTCTTTAGGCGATAAAAATAAACCTTTACTTTATGTATTTAGTGATCCAGAATGTCCATATTGTAGAATGCATTTAGATAAAATAGAAGAAACACTAAAAACCCATCAAGTGAAATTTATCTTAACCCCTATCCATGATACTAGTGCTTTTGAAAAATCTGCATTAATTTATAAAGAAAGTAAAAATGCTAAAGACGATACACAAAAAATTGCCATTATGAAAAAATACTATGATAAAGATATAAAAGATTATAAAAAACCTAGTGAAGCTGAAGTTAAAGCAGTAAGAGAAACTTTTGCAAAATACTCTAAACTTGGTCTTCGTGCCGTACCAACCATAATCGATGCTCAAAAATAATCTTTTCTTACTTGTGCTTGCACTATTTTTAAGTGCTTGCACAGGCCCTATGCAAACTTTTATCCAAACAAACAATGAAGGTATTTTCCTGCATGCTAATAAAAATCAAAGTTTTTCTTTACACATCAACAACCCTTCAAAATTAAACACAAATTTAGAAGCTAAGCTCACTCAAAAATTACAAAATTTAGGATTAATTTTAAATAATGAACAAAGTGATTATAAAATTTACATCAATATAGTGGATTTTAAGAAATTTTCCTATGCGCAAAGACTAATTGCTTCTAATGCGAGATTTTTTTATAATGACTTTGATAAAATAGATGATGTTTTTGAAATGGAAGTAGAAAATTACTATCTTTTACAAGTTAATTTACAAATTAGCTCCAAAAACTCTACTCAAAGCACCTCGCTTTTAGCAAGAACTGCTTATCTTAGCAATATAGACAGAGCCAAAGAGTCTTTAGAGGAAAAAATTGCTAATCAAATAACAAGCTTTTTTTATATGCGTTAAAGATGGCATTTAAGCCATCTTTTTTAAATATAACCATGATCAATCATCGCATCAGCTACTTTTTTAAAGCCTGCTATATTTGAGCCTACTACTAAATTTCCTTCATGATTATAAGCTTTTGCACACTCATATGAATTTTCAAAAATATTTTTCATAATCTTATGCAATTTTGCATCAACTTCCTCAAAACTCCATTGGCACATACTTGCATTTTGTTGCATTTCAAGTTGAGAAGTCGCTACTCCACCTGCATTTGCAGCTTTAGCTGGAGCAAATAAAAAGTCTTTTTGATTTAACATAAAATCAATCGCTTCAAGTGTGCTTGGCATATTAGCCCCCTCTGCTACCATGCGACAACCATTGTGATATAAGATTTTAATATCCTCTAAATTTAACTCATTTTGCGTAGCACTTGGAAAAGCTATATCACAAGGTATACTCCATACTCCATTACAACCTTGTTTATATGCACTTTTTGGAGTAAAAACAGCACCTTTTTTAAGCACTGCATAATCACTCACCCTAGCTCTTTTTACTTCTTTAATTTCTTTTAATAAATCCAAATCTATTCCATCTTTATCATAAACAAATCCATCACTATCGCTTATTGTGATTGCTTTTGCTCCAAGTTGGTGTAATTTTTCTATGGTATAAATTGCCACATTTCCACTACCTGAGACTGCACACTCTTTTCCTTCTAATGCATTGTTATATTTTGCTAGCATTTCTTGAGTAAAATACACACAACCATATCCTGTTGCTTCTGTTCTTGCTAAACTTCCACCCCATGGAATTTTCTTTCCCGTTAAGGTTCCATCAAAATTAGAGCTAATTTTCTTATAAGCTCCGAACATATATCCAATTTCCCTAGCACCAACCCCTATATCACCCGCTGGCACATCAGTACTTGCACCTATGATTTTTGAAAGTTCAGCCATAAAAGCTTGACAAAAACGCATAATTTCTGCTTCACTTTTACCTTTAGGATCAAAATTTGCTCCACCTTTAGCACCGCCTATCATTAAACCCGTTAAAGAGTTTTTGAAAATTTGTTCAAAACCTAAAAATTTCAAAACATCTAAATTCACACTAGGATGAAATCTAAGTCCACCTTTATAAGGTCCTAAACTAGAGTTAAACTGTACTCTATAGCCAAAATGTGTTTGAGCTTTACCTGCATCATTAATATATACAACTCTAAATATAGTTGTTTTTTCAGGCATTACAATACGCTCTAATATTGCATGATCTTGATAGGTTTTATTAGATTCAAGTAAAGGTTCTAAAGAATTTAATACCTCAGTTACTGCTTGAAAAAAGATAGGTTGTCTTGGGGAAATTGTTTGAATTTTTTCTAAAGTTTCGTTGATATATTGTTTAGCCATACTCATAAATTGTCCTTTTTATAGTATCTTGCTGCTTGTTTTAGCTAAAAATTTTTTTAGCGCCATTTGCTCCTTTGTTCCTATTTTGTAGTAAATTAGCTTTAAGTATGCACTAATTTCCTTTTGAGAAAGATTTCTTGATTTAGAATAATCTAACAAAATATATTGTGGAATGAAAATTTTACTTTTTGTGAAATTTTTCATCATTTTTTTATAAATAGAAAAATTTTTAACGCAAGAAAAACGTGCAAAAACAAAAGGTAATTTTGTCTTTTCATACCATAATTCACACAAATCAATATAATCTTTTGGATTTTGCAAATAAAGTTTTAAAGCCTTATCACCGATGATAACCTCCCCTTTTTGCTTTAAAACTTTTGCAAGAGCATTAGAAGTTGCAGAACTTGCATCTTCTTTGCTTTGAGAATGTTTTTTCACTAAAACGCTTTTTACCTTTTTGCTTGCGCAAATTCCCACATTTAAGGTTTTGTATTTTTTTCTACGACTTTCAATACTTGAAATAATCGCTGCATCAATGCGTCTAAAATACAAATGGCGATTTAGCTTACTAGGAACCCCTTTTTTGTATTCTGTAGTTTGCTTAACATAGCTAGGAAAAGCTGTTTTTTTAAGATAGATATGTAAAGGGAGTAAATTAAGATAATCTATCTTTCCAAAAATCATCTTAGCCTTTCTATGATTAAGTACTAGTATCCTATAAAAAAATATCTTAAATATAAATTAATTTAATTAAAAATATAATCAATACTAAAATTTATATCAAATTTTAACATTTAGTGTAAGAAATTAT
>NZ_NFOE01000096.1 GCF_002179635.1 Campylobacter jejuni
AACAATAGCTTTCATTTGCTTACTATCATCATAAGTGATTCTATATTCTAATTTACTTTCTCTTTTTATATTTAATTCCACATCATTACAAGAGTCTATGAAATAAGTTTGATTTTTAAGCATATTAAGCCTTTTAGAAATTTTGATTAATTATATCATCAAAATTTCTAAATAAATAAAAATTACCCAAAAGCTCCATTTAAATAAGCTTTTGTTTTTTCTTCTTTAGGATTTTCAAAAAATTCTTTACTCTCTCCAAATTCTACAAGTTCTCCTAAATGAAAAAACGCAGTATAATCAGCCACGCGCTTACCTTGTTGCATGTTATGTGTTACCATGATCATGGAAAGATTGTGACTTAATTCTTTAATAAGCTCTTCTATAACACTTGAAGATATAGGATCAAGTGCAGAAGTTGGTTCATCTAAAAGTAATAATTTTGGCTTTATAGCCAAAGCTCTTGCTATACAAAGGCGTTGTTGCTGACCACCTGAAAGTGCTAGAGCATTTTGTTTTAGTTTATCTTTTACCTCTTCAAAAAGCCCTACTTTTTTAAGACAATCTTCCACCAAAGCATCTTCTTCATCTTTGTTTTTGATCATCCCATGGAGTTTTGGAGCATAAGAAATATTATCATAAATGCTTTTTACAAAAACATTAGGCTGTTGAAATACCATTCCAACTTTTTTTCTAAGCACAACTAAATCTTGATTTTTAACATCTTTTCCATCAATCTCAACAAGACCATCGATTTTTGCTATTTTATCATTCATTCTGTTAAAGCAACGCAAAAATGTGGATTTTCCACAGCCTGAAGCACCTATTAAAGCTGTGATTTTATTTTTTTGAATTTCCATATTAATATCAAATAAAGCTTGTTTTTTACCATAAAATAAATTTAGATTTGTTGTTTTTGCTATCATTTTAATTTTCCTTGAAAATATCTTCTTAAAAGTATTGCTGTTAAATTTAAAATCACTAAAAGAGATAAAAGCACTATAATCCCCGCTGCTGTTCTTTCTAAAAATGCGCGTTCTGGCATAGCCGACCATGAAAAAATTTGAGCAGGTAAAACACTTGTTGGCGCAAAAACACTATTTGCTACATCAGGTATAAAAGCTATCATACCTATAATCATCAAAGGCGCAGTTTCACCAATAGCCCCTGCTAAAGTTAAAATAGAACCTGTTAAAATCATAGGCATTGCCAAAGGTAGCATAATGCCTTTTATCATTTGAATTTTAGTCATACCTAAAGCATATGCTGCATTTTTCATATTAATATCCACGCTTTTTAAGGCAGCTTTAGTTGAAACAATGATAATAGGCAAACTCATAATAGCTAAAGTAAGTCCCCCGACTAAAGCACTAGAACGCGGCATCCCAAAAAGATTAATAAACACCCCAAGTCCTAAAAGTCCAAATAAAATACTAGGAATACTAGCAAGGTTATTAATACACACTTCTATAAAATGCGTAAATACATTTTGCGGAGCAAATTCTTCTAAATAAATAGCTGCTCCAACTCCTATTGGGATACTCACAGCCATACATACTAACATTACAAGCAAAGTTCCAACCACAGAGGCGAATATTCCTGAATTTTCAGGTGATTTAGAATCTCCATTAAGGAAAAAATTTGTATTAAAACTTAGTTTGATTTCTTGCTTTTGAACTAATTCATCAACTAATTTTTTTTGCTCATCGCTTAATTTATTGTAGTTTTTTTTCATATATTGATCAACTTCAGAATTTGCTAAAAGCCAAGATTTTTCTTTGATTTGACCCGTTCTTATTTTCCTTTGTTCAGCACGCGATAAAAGCTCATATGAAGGGCTATTTCTATCAGCCTGGGCATAAATGTAAGTTTGCTTAAAAGCTCCTATCCCAAGATACCATACACTTGATAAAAAAATACAAAGAAAAATAAGGTTTATATAAAGTCCCATTTTACAGAATCTTTTGAAATTTTTTGAAGCTTTTTTTCTTTGTTTAAAAAGTTTTTTCATAAATTTTTCCTTTTATGGAAGCGATTTATCAAATAAACGCTAAAAATATTAATGATTAATGTAATAATAAAAAGCACAAGCCCTAAAGAAAATGCACTTAAAGCCAAAGAACTATCAAAAGCTTGATCACCACTTAATGCTTCTACTATTTTTACAGTAACTGTTGTCATATCTTCTAAAAAATTCATTGTTAAATTTGGACGCAGTGAAGCAGCCATAACAACAATCATCGTTTCACCTAAAGCCCTTGAAAGCCCTAAAAGACAAGCTGCAACTATACCTGGCATTGCTTCTGGTAAAATTACTGCAAAAACGACTTCTTTTTTAGTCATACCTAAAGCATAAGCTCCATTGATTCTTTTTAAACTTACAGCTTCAATGCAATCTTGTGAGAGTGAAGCTACTATAGGAACTATCATAATACCCATGATAAAACCTGCACCTAAAGCACTTTGAAAACTAGCTTCTATGCCAAAGAGAGAGAAAAACCATACTATAAATGGAGCTACAACTATAGCTGCAAAAAATCCAAAAACCACGGTAGGAATTCCTGCTATGATTTCTAAAATAGGCTTTAAATAGTTTTTAGATTTTTTACCCGCAAATACTCCAAGATAAATGGCACACATTATACCTAAAGGCAGGGCTGTTAACATTGCTATCAATGAAATATAAAAAGTTCCCCAAAATAAACTCAAAGCACCAAAAACTCCATGCTTGCTACTTCCATCAGCACCTACAAATGCAGCATCTGCTGCCCACTGGCTTGAAAATAAAAAAGTAAATACACTTTCTTTTTGAAAAAATTTTAATGCTTCAATTAAAATAGTTAGCATAATAGCAAAACTTACTATTACGCTAACAAAAGCACAAAGAAAAAGTGTTAATTTTATTATTTTTTCTTTTATCAATTTTTCATCCTAAATCAAAAAACTTTCCCTGCTTTAACAAGCTCATCAGTTAATAAACCTTTTTCTTCTATATGTTTTTGGGTTGCTTTTAAAGTTTTTTCATCCAAAGGAACTAATCCTATTTTTTCTAATTCTGCTCCGCTTTTAGCTAAATCATCACTCATGTAAATTTTTGCAAATTCAAATACTTCTGGATTTTTCTTAGCATTCATATATATAAACAAAGAACGCGCTAGTTTATATTTTCCCTCAGATATATTTTTCTCATCAGCTTTTACACCATCAATGTAAGCAGCATTAATCTTATCATCATTGCTAGCTAAAAATCCGTATCCAAAAAGCCCAAAAGCTTCTTTATCAACAGAAAGTTTTGAAACAATTAAATTATCGTTTTCTCCACTTGGTATAAATGCTCCATCTTGACGTATAGTTTTATATACACCTTTATATTCTGGAATTTTTTTAGAAATATCTACCATTACAAGCTCTTCTATGCTATCTCTTGTTCCTGAACTTGATGGAGGACCATAGATTGTAATTTTTCTATTTGGTAGATTTTTATTGATTTGTTGCCAATTTGTGTAAGGATTTGGAACTAATTTTCCATCTTGTGGAATTTCTTTAGCCAAAGCTAAAAATAACTCATGTAAGCTTATATTTAACGGAGCATTGATTTTATTTTGAGCTAAAACTATACCATCATAACCTATCATAATCCCGACTATATCACTCACGCCTGATTTTTTACAAGTTTCAAATTCACTTGGCTTGATTGCTCTTGAGGCATTAGAAATATCAGTAATTCCCTCACAAAATACTTTAAAACCACCGCCTGTGCCAAGACTTTCAACTATAGGTGTTTTTGTATTTTTTATAACAGCATACTCTTCAGCAACAAAAGAAGTAAAAGGATAGACAGTAGATGAACCCGCTATTTTTAATTCTGCTGCGTTTAGACTAACAAAAGTAGCTACACTTAAAGCTAAAAGTTTTTTCATTTTTTCTCCTTAGTTAAAAAGTAATGAAAATTTAAAAAAACTTGGAAACATTTTGGATACATGTATTTTTTGATATAATTTTTATATGTTAAATGTTATTTTGATAGAAGATGATAAAGACTTAAACGAATTAATCACACTAAGACTTAGTCAAGAAAATATAAAAATTTATAGCTATTTTGATTTTTTTGACTTAGAAAATTTTCTAGATACAAATGAAATAGACTTAATCATCATGGATAGAAATTTACCAAGTGGCGATAGTGTAGAGATGATAAAACAATTAAGAAAAAAAGGTTATATGGAGCCTGTGATTTTTCTTAGTGCAAAGACTTTACAAAAAGATATTTTAGAAGGTTTTGAGCAAGGCTGTGATGATTATATATGTAAACCTTTTGATTTTAATGAGCTTTTATTTAGAATCAAAGCCGTAACTAAAAGAAATAAAACTCTAAAAGAGCAAATTTCTTATCAAGATTTTACTTTATACATAGAAGAGAGAAAATTAACCTATAAAACAAATACATTTGAAAATTTATCAACCCTAGATGTAGAATTACTCAAGTGTTTTTTTAATCACAAAAATCAACTTCTAAGCCGTCAATTTTTAAGTGAGCAAGTATGGAAAAATGACACAACAAGCGATAAGACAATCAATACAGCTATTTTAAGATTAAAACAAAAAATTCCACAAATTAAAGAAAATATCATTTCAGTGCGCTCGGTGGGTTATAAATTGTGCTAAAAATAAAAACATTTTTCCTTTTTACACTTGGATTTTTTTGTATTGCTTTTTTTATATTGTTTTATTTTTTCAATGAAAGCTATATCAATACTACGGTAAAAAATACTTATGAGCAAAAACTAAAAACGCTCAATGATGTTTTACAATTTCAGTTATTAGATACACTAAATTCCAACAACATCAAGCAATTTGCTCAAAATACTAGAGCAGATTTTATCATTAAACAAAATGATGATATTTTTTCATCATTAAAAGATTATTCTTATTTTCTAAATCATTTTAAGTCTAATTTTACCCATGATTTTTACAAACAAAAAGAAATTTATTTTAAAGCTTATGCTTATAAAAACTATCAATACATCATCATTGTATATCCTAAAATACACTCTTTGGTGCAAAATTTTTGGATTAAAAATATTATTATTTTTTCTTTCTTTTTACTTGTACTTGTTGTGTTTTATTTTGTTGTATTTAATTTTTTCAAAAATTATTTTCAAGAATTATTATTGTTTGTTAAAAGTATCAAATCAAACACTAATTTCATTTTAAAATATAATTTCGTTTATGAATTAAAAAATTTAAATTTACGCTTATTGAAAATTAAAAAATTACTCATCAAGCAAGAATTAAAAAACAAAAAACAAGCTAAAAAAATTCAAACCAAAAACACTCAACTAAGTAATGTAATCAGCGCTATATCACATGAGCTTAAAAACCCTATAAGCGTTATAGATTTAAGCTTGCAATCTTTAAAAGAAACTAATGATGAAAATATGAAATTATTTTTACTTGAAAAAATTCACAAACAAAGCGTAAAAATCAACCAACTAACACACAAACTCAATTTTGTTTTTAATCTTAATTTTGATTCTTTAAATTTAGAAAAATTCGACCTATATGCTTTAAGTAAAAATTTATTAGAAAGTTTTAGAGATGATAGGTTGAAAATTCAAGGCCAAACAAGCTTTGTCAAAGCGGATAAATTTCTCATAGAACAAGTCATCATTAATCTAATAGATAATGCCTTAAAATACAGCAAAAAGGAAGTGTTAATCATTGTAGAAAATCAAAATTTTACTATCATAGATCAAGGTGTAGGCATAGAAGAAAAACATCTTAAATTTATAACAAAAAAATTCTACAAAGCAAACTCAACACAAAATAACTCTTTTGGATTAGGATTGTTTTTAGTTAAAAAGATACTCACTTTACACAAAAGTTCTTTAAAAATTCAATCTAGCCCACAAAAAGGTAGCATATTTTCTTTTAGTATTAGCCAATCACTCTCTTAAAAAACCATATTCATAAATTTTTGGCTCGATTTTTTTAGCTAAAACATCCAAAGCTAAATTCAAATCATTAAGTAAAATTTTATAATGCTCATCTTTTGCTTTGCTAGGCATATTCATCTTGCCTTTTTCGTCTCTACCTTGAAAAAATTCTTTTATATCATACAAAGAAGCATTTACTAAATACCCCGCCTTTTCTTTATGCGTGTGATAATACTTAAAAAGTTCTTTGCCTGCTTTTAAAAGCTCTTTTGCTTCATTAGAAAATTCCACCTTATCTAATGTATCATCAAATAAAACATCTTCATTTTTTATCTTGCCATTTATAAATTTATACATAAAATCACTCTTAAATGCTTCTTGGGTAATACCTAATTCTTTCTCACTAAAAGGTATGAAGTGATTTACACCTTCTTTTGCACTTATATAATTTTGCCCATAAAAAAGCATAAAAGCTAAACAATCATTCTGAAATTCTTTATCGTTTTGATATGCTTTGTTTGGGTATAAAAACTGATCTCTATTGTTTAACCAAGTATTTTTCACAATATACCTTATTGTGAGATAGATACTCATGCCAAATAAATTAGATTTTGTTATATTTGCTACCATTTTCTTATCAATATAACTTTGTTTTGCCTTTAACGTCACAAATGTATTTCTATTACTTTGCATGCTTGGTCCAACCAAAATAATTTGTGCTAACATAGGATTTTGATTATCGAAAAATTCTTTTCTCCAATCCGATATAGTTTTAGTATTTTTGTCTAATATATGTATTTTTTTACATCCAAAATATAACCCATCTTTATTGAAAATTGAACATTGAATTATTTTTCTATTTTGATATTTTGATAAATCCCAAATAAAAAAACCAATAGGGAAATCACTGTCCACATTGTCAAATGTGTCAGAAGGAACGATAAAACCATTTAAAAATTTATAATTAAATTTATCTCTAAAATTATGGAAATTGCTTGATAATAAAAATTTAAGAGTTGAAAATTGCGCTAAATAGCAATCTTTTATTTCATAACTAATTCTTATAAAAAATTGAGCAAATAATTCATTTAAAGCTTCAGCTCTAACTATTTTTTGATATTTATTAAAAATATTAGTCGTATTTGCTACACCATTTTTGCCCTTTTCTCCATATGTACTAGCTTCTGCATAAGGTGGATTTATAAAAATGATGAGTTTTTTGCGTTTGTTTTCATCTTTTAAAATTTCTTGTAAATTTGAAGGTAGTTTTGATTTATAAATGACATTGCCTTTATCATCTACTTTATCAAAAAATTCATCATTTAAAAAGTCAAATTGAAAAACATGATTTTCAAATAAATTTGCTCCATTTTTTATACGCTCATGTATCACATCAACATCTGCTTTATCTATGGTAGAGCAAAAAACATTTTTTGCATTTGTGAAATTTGCTAGTAAATTTCCCGTCCCACCAGCACAGTCCCATATATAGTATTTCTCTTCATAGTCTTTACCAAAAGTTTTTTATAAATACTCACATGCTTTATCCACCCAAATTCTTGGAGTAAAAAACGCTCCTTTTCTTTCTCTAATGTCTTGATCTACAAGCAAATCCCTACGCTCTATCATATAATCCCAAAATTCCTCCAAAGGCGGACGCTCATAAATAGCCCAAAAATCTTTATGTGCTTTTTGATTGTCTTTAAAGCCTGTTTTTTCTGTAGCGATAGAGCCTAGATCTGTCTTTTTGGCATTAAATTCATAATGATCTTTATTTAAAATAGCAAAAAGCTTTTCTACTATGGTTTGATTTTCATTTGAGAGTAAATCAGCTAGGTAAAAGTCCGCATCAATAATGCCGTTTTTCTTTGCTAAATCCCAATCTATACTTATGCTTTCTTTTACACTTTTGCTCCATTTGTGATATATGCTTACAAAGTTGTTTTTGTCAATTTTAAATTTACTTATATTTTCGTTTGTTAAATTTTCTTTTATGAAATTTTTTAATTCCTCATCATTTTTTTCATAGTAAAAAATCAAAGCTTCGTTTAAAATTTCATCTAATTCTTTTAAAAGTTTTAAAAACTGCTCGCTTGTGTGATCGCTTGGTGTTACACTCCAATCTATGTCGTTTTTATAAAAAACTTCTTGAATTTTAGAAAAAGATAAAAATGCGATTTTTTCAGCATCAAATGCACCTATTAAAGCAGGTGTTTGCTCGGCGTGAAATTTATGCTTTCCTATGGTTAAAATAAGCTGAATGAATGATTTTTTAATATCACTTATGCCTTGCTTAGCTTCAGCCCAAAATAAATTAATCTCGCCTAAGTCTTTATGCTTTTGCGTGATGATAAAATCTATCTTAGAACCAACTATAGAAAATTTTGAAAAATACGCTTCACGCACTTTGTTTTTTAAAGTTTCTTCATCTACTTTTAACCATTCTTGCATTTTTAACCTTTGATAATAAATAAATTTGCAATTTTAAACAAAAGAATATTATTTTTCAACATATCCTCTTGGATTAATATACCGCAAAGCTTTTTTTTGTAAGTCATTTTTATAAAATTCTATAAGTTCTTTTTGCTCATAACTAGGATTTTTAAAAGTTTCTTCAATCATGGTTTTTAGCTCCTTATAATTAGCACAAAGCCATAAATTCTGATTTATATATTTTTGATTATTTTCATCTTTTTCTATAAAAAATTCTAAAACCAAGAAAAATATTTTTGAATTTTGTGCAAAAATTTTAAAAGTGTTTTTTAGGTAATGAAAGTTATTTGTTCTAAGAGCACAAATATGTGCTTTTATTTTCTCTTTTACTTTTTCACTATCTTCTTGAAGTAATTTGTCTAATAATATTTTTAATTCTTTCTCATAAAAATACCCTTTTTCTCTCATAGAATAATTGCAACTATATATAAATAACATTCTTGCATCTAGTGGATATTTTTCATTAAGTAATTCTTTGTTATTTATATTTTCTTTACCTGCAAATTTTGAAAAAAACTCAAAGAAACTTTTGCATTTTTCAAAGTAAAAAAACTGAGCTTCTCCATAAATTTCATCAAAAATACTCCAAAGATAATAAATAAATTCACTGCTTTTAAAGTCTTTAGCATAAACACTCATTTTAAAAGCTAATTGTTTAAATCTTTCAAGTTCTTTTAAATCATACTCATTAAAAATATCATCATACCCTTGGTGTGAATTTGCCTTTAAAATTTTATCTATTGTTTCTTTTCTGATAACATTTTCTGCAAAATTTAACACAAAATAATCTTGAAAATATTCTAAAGAAGCCATCCTGTGTTTATGCTTATATTTTCTTCTATCTTTTAAATCAGAAAAATCTCTATTATGTAAATCATATATTTTAGGAAAAATAGAAATTAACAATTTTTTGATCACTTTTTTATTTAGTTTATTTAAACTTTTTATTTGTTTGTCAATCATATTAGTATATATGGATTTTTGTTCTTCTCTATTAATCTCATAACTAGCTAAAGCAGTTCCAGTAAAAATCTCAAAGTGATTATAAATAAACTCATAAAATTTTGGCTCAAAAACCTTAAACAAAGTAATCACAGCAAAATCATACAAATATAACTCTTGTTTTGTAGCACTCATTTCAAATTTTAAAACATTTAAGTATCTATTGATATCTCTTATATTTTCAAAAGCACCTGCAAAATGATTTGTATTTAAGTTCTCTATAAATTCATTTTTATCGATTTTTTCATAAACAAAGCTAAATTGTTCAATTTTTTGCATAAAAATTGCTGTTAAATCAGCTTTATTTAATTTAGGTAGCACTATAGGAACTTGCACTATTTTTTCTATATATCTTTCACCTTTATCTTTTTGGATCTTATCTAAGGCTTTGGTGACTATTTCATTATCATAAGCAAGAATATACATAGTATTTTTAAAATCTGCTATAGATCTAACAAGTTGAAAAATTTCTCGTATATCTGTATCAGCTAATCTATCAAGATCATCTATAACTATAATGATTTTTGTGTCTATATTTGATAAAGCAGTGTTGATTTTATTTTTAATTTCATCTAAACCTTTTTTCTCTGCATTCAATGATTTATTAAAATCACTGATAGCATTTGAAGTTTTAGACATTGCCACTGAAATAACCGGATCTGCGATCACATAAGATGACATTTTAAACAATAATGCCAAGTCTTCTAAATTTTGGGATACTTCAGAAAAAAATTTAAATTTAAAATGAGAATATATTTTTTTTAAATTTCTACATTTAAATTCAGGAAATGGGACTTTACAAATTTCTTTAGAAAGTTTTGTAAAAAAATCACTAATGAGCTGTTTTCTAGTGGAAATATTCCAAGGGTTAAAATTTATTATAATGAATTTTTTATCATCATTAAAATCTTCTAAAACCATATTTATAAAAGAAGTTTTTCCACCACCCCAATCCCCTATAATACCTATAGAAATACTATCTTCATCTTGATAACTTTTTATAATTTTCGCTAGTGTAGTAGCATTTTCTCTTCTACTAAATAAATCTTCATTTTTGCTTGTAATAGCTTTATCAACTTTAAAAATACTTGTTTGCATTTTTTACTCTTTATTTTTTAATGTAATTATACATAAAATATAAATTTAGTATAAATTAAACTTTAAAATATATCATTATAAAATCATTATTAAAAAAGGAGAAAAAATGCTTTCTAAAGAAGTAGTAGCTTTATTAAATGAGCAAATCAATAAAGAAATGTATGCAGCAAATTTGTATTTGAGTATGAGTTCATGGTGTTATGAGCATAGCTTTGATGGCGCTGGAGCGTTTTTGTTTGAGCATGCAAGAGAAGAAAGTGATCATGCAAGAAAACTTATCACTTATTTGAATGAAACTGATTCTAAAGTAGAGTTAAAAGAAGTTAAAAAACCTGATAGTGAATTTAAATCATTGCTTGATGTGTTTGAAAAAACTTTTGAGCATGAGCAAAGCATTACTGCTTCTATTAACAATCTTGTAGATTTTATGCTTTCAAGTAAAGATTATTCTACTTTTAATTTCTTGCAATGGTACGTAAGCGAACAACACGAAGAAGAAGCGCTTTTTAGAGGTATAGTAGATAAAATCAAACTCATAAGCGATAATGGCAATGGCTTATACATGGTAGATCAATACATCAAAAGCTTAATCAATAAATAATTTTCTAGCTTCCATGAATTTGGAAGCTAATATCTTTTAATTTAAAAGAATTCTTGCAAAATAAAAGTAAATTTGCTAAAATACTTTTTATTTAAAAGGATTTTTATGCAAATGAACGAAATTACCGATAAACTTAAATTTATACTCCAAAAAGAAGGCATAAAAAACGCCAAAGATTCTGATGTAGCTAAAATGCTAAATATTAATCCTGATACCTTTTATAGTATGAAATTTAGAAATTCCATACCTTATAAACAAATACTTCATTTTTTAAATGAAAGAAATATCAATATCAATGCATTTTTTTATGAAGATTCCCTTGAGAGCAATACTCCAGCGCTTGATCTAAACTATAATGTTTTAAAATATTATGATGTTAATGCTTCTATGGGAGGTGGAGCTTTAAATGATAATGTGAGTTTTTCAGAAGTGATTATAGATGAAAAACTAAGTGATTTTTTTGGCTCTAAAGATTGTGATATCATCCCTTGTATAGGCGATAGCATGGAACCTGAAATAAAAGATGATTCTTTGTGCTTAGTAGATAAAAGTAAAAGCTTTAAAGAAGGCGGGGTTTTTGCGGTAAATACTCGAGATGGTTTGTTTATCAAACAAATTTTTAAAAGTAATAAAGGCGGAGTTTATCTACACTCTTTTAATCTAAGTTATGCAGATGTTCATTATCAAAATGGTGATTTTTTAATCGTGGGTAAGGTAGTGGGAACTATTAGCAGAATTTAATATACTAAATACTTCTTTTTTGTAGTTAATAATTTTTATTCTTTATATTAATAAAATATTAATTTAAATACAAATTTAAGTTATTTTTTATTAAAAAATAGTCACAATTATACTTTAATAGTTA
>NZ_NFOE01000002.1 GCF_002179635.1 Campylobacter jejuni
CCCCCCCCCCAGTATATGAAGCTAATTCTAGGGGTAATTTATTTATAGTTGTGTTTCCATAATTTTTAAGAATATTATCTTGGGTAAAATTTAAATTTAGCTTCTCATATAGTTTTTGCTTTGAAAAATTATCAGAAGAGTGGATAAAAAATTCATCACAACTAGTTTTTTCTAATTTGAAATGTTCAAAAAATTCTTGAAAAAACGCTGGATAGTTTTGCATAGTAAAAGAAAAAGCTAAAGCGGTATTAGCTTGTATGTTTTTGTTGCTATTAGTTTGAAGTCCGTTATAAGGTAAAGTTTCTTCTATGCATTGGGTAGAAAAAATTTTTTGAGCAAAGTAACTTTTATCTTCAATGTTAGTATTTTTTTCTATTAAAATTGCACTTGCGCTATCGCTATTATTTAAAAAGGTAATTTTGTTTTTTTGAGCATCAATTGCTTTGCTTTTTACACTAGCACATATTAAAACAGCTTTTTTTATACTTGGTTGATTTAAAGCCAAAAACACTTGAAGTAAACTCTGTAAAAATCCAGGGCAAAAACCTAATACATCTAAGCATAAAGTATGGCTACTTAAATTTAAATTTTTATGGATTAAACTAGTGCAAGCTGGTGCTAAATAATCCGGTGTAAAGCTTGTAAAAACTAGTAGATCAATTTCATCTTTTTTGAGTATATCTTTTGATAAAAACTCTTCTAATGCTTGTGTTGCTAAATCACTCGAGTATGTTGACTCATCGCTTACAAAATGATTAAAAATTCCTGAATTTTCTTGTAAAAGTTGATATTTTCTTTCATTTATATTGCAAAGTTTTAATTCATCTTCTTTGCGAAGTGGATTTTTAGGCAAAATAACGCTGATAGCTTTAATAAAATGGTTAGTAATTTCTAAATTCATTATTACTCTTTTTTTGTTTTTTGGATATTTTATCATTTTTTATTTGTTATAATAAATTAAAAAAAGGAAAAAAATGATAGCGTATATTAGTATAGGAACAACCAATAGTGGTAATCAAGAAAGACAAGGTTTTTTAATGCAAAATGAAAATAAACTTTTGCAGCAAGGTTATATCTATCCAAAATCTCTTAGAATGGCTAATAGACATTGGGTTTTGGTGGATATAGTTTTAGAGCTTATAAAAAAAGATAAATTAAGTCAAAATCCATTGGATGATTTAGAAGATGTACGTTTGATTAAAGCTATTGAGAATTTCAAAACAGAAGCTACAATACATAAAGATAAGAAATTTATTTTTTCTGCAGAAGGGATAGTTTGGGATTTTTCTACTAAAAGACATATAGAAATTCTTAAAAGCGTTTTAAATGCTTTAGGATTTGATGAAATTTATGAGATTATTTACTTTAGAGATACTCTTGGGTATTTAAATTCTCATTGCTCTCAAGATATTAAAAATAATATGGGGTTTTATAGTGCTGATTTTAAGCCTGATGAGCATCCTAGAAAATATATATTTGATTATAAGTGGATTTGCGAGAGCCATATAGAAGTATTTGGTGAAAAAAGCTTGATAGTAAGACTTTTGAAGGAAGAATATGTTGGCGGAACATTACTTAAAGACTTTGTATATCACTTGGGCTTAGAATGGGATGATGAATTTTCATTAAAACAAAATAAAAATGAAAGTTTTAATCTTTTAGGTATGGAGCTTCAAGGAAGACTTATAAAAAAAGATTTGCATGGGCAAAACATAAATTCTTTGCTTTATACGGCTAGAAAAATTTTTGAAGGTGCTAATGAGGATAGGTTGAAATTTAGAGTACAAAAAGAAATAGCAAAAGCTTATGTTGATTATTATGCTCCTTCACTTGAGTGGGTTAGAGCTAAGTATTTTCCACACAGAAAAAGCTTGTTTGAGCCGATTAATTGGGATGAATATAAAGAAAATCCAACTTTAACTCAAACCAAAGAAAGTGATTGGGATAAAATAGCTGATTTTATAGCAGAAATTATTGTATCTAAAAATAAAATTATTCAGTCTTTAAAAGAGTAATTAAAGCAATGTTAAACATTGCGTTAATTATATGCTTTTTCTAGCATATTTTTGATACTTTGAAAATCTTCAAAATTTTCAGGACTTATAAATTCAGCATTGAGACTTTTTCCATAATGTTTTTCAATTTCAGCCACTAAAGCCATAATGTCAATGCTATCTATAATATCTTCACTTACTAAATTTTGCATTGTTTCATCAATATCGGTTCTTTCTATATTCATAAAAAATTTTTTAATATTTTGCATACTTCTCCTTTTTTTATTTAAAAAATAATGATTATTATATCTTATTAATATTGAATTTTATAAGAATTTGATAATATATTATTTTTATTAGCTTGGGAAAGTTTTAAATGATTGCAAGTGTTATTTGGCTTACAGGTTTAGCAGGTAGTGGAAAAAGCACTATAGGTAAAGCATTATATGAAAAATTAAAAAATGAGCATAAAAATATTGTTTATCTTGATGGAGATGAATTAAGAGATTTACTAGGACATTATAGCTATGATAAGCAAGGTCGTATAGATGTAGCATTAAAAAGATCCCAATTTGCTAAATTTTTAAATGATCAAGGTGTGATAGTAGTTGTAACAACTATATCTATGTTTAATGAAATTTATAAATATAATAGAGAAAAATTAAAAAATTATTTTGAGATTTATATTAAATGTCCAATGGAAGAATTAATAAAAAGAGATCAAAAAGGACTTTATACAAAAGCTTTAAATGGTGAAATTAAAAATGTTGTAGGTGTTGATGTAAAATATGATGAACCAAATGCACATTTTATACTAGATAATTCATTGCAGGATAATTTAGATAAAAAGGTCGATATAATATTTGATTTAGTAACAAAGGAGTTTCATGAAACAAGGTGACTTTAGTGAAGTTGCAAAACATTATCACAATAGACCAGCATATTCAAGTATGCTTATAGAAAAGCTCATAAAATGCGTAAATGATCAAAATAAAAATACATTAAAAGTTGTAGAAGTAGGAGCTGGCACAGGAAAGCTTACTAAAATGCTTGCTGATGAGTTTAACCTTTGTATAGATGCAGTCGAGCCAAATGATAATATGCGTGAAGAAGGTATTAAATTTACTCAAAATTCACAAAATATTACTTGGCATAAAGGTAGTGGAGAAGAAACTACTATGCCCAGTAATTATGCTGATTGGGTAATCATGGCTAGTTCTTTTCACTGGACAGATCCTAAAAAGTCTTTACCTGAGTTCGCAAGAGTACTTGCAGGGGGGGGGATATTTCACTGCCATATGGAATCCACGCCATATAATTAAAGACTCTGTATTTTATGAAATTGAAGAGGAAATTAAACATATTGTACCAGAGCTTACTCGTGTAAGTAGTGGGGTGCAAAATGTTAAAAACTGGGAAGAAATCTTAGTAAGTACTGGAGATTTCAAGGATTGCTTTTTTATGGAGTGTGATTATAAAGAGCTTTGGAGCAAAGAGCGTTATCTTGGGGCTTGGCATTCTGTAAATGATATTCAAGCACAAGCTGGAAAAGCTAGATGGGAAGAAATTTTAAAAATGATAGAAAATAAAATTTCTTCTATGGATATGATTGAAATTCCTTATAAAATCCGTGCATGGACGGCGCATAAGGCATAGTAAAGTCCTTTAGCTTTTTTAGCTTTGCTATTAAAGTTAAAGGAAAAAAATGAAAAAAATAGTAGAACAAGTTTGGGATTATACTAAGCATGCAAAATTTTATTCATATAGACCAAATTATGCACCACTTAGTATAGATATGCTAGTAGAGCTTGCCAAAAGAACTAGTCAAAGTTCTAAAATAAAAGTTGCAGATATTGGAGCAGGTACAGGAAATTTGAGTATTATGCTTTTAGAGAGAGCTTGTAAAGTGGTAGCGGTTGAGCCAAATGATGCAATGCGTGAAATTGGTATAGAAAGAACTCAAGGTCAAGATATAGAATGGGTAAGAGCTACCGGTATTGACTCTACTTTAAAAGATGGAGGGTTTGATTGGGTGAGCTTTGGAAGTAGCTTTAATGTGATGGATAGATCAATGGCATTAAAAGAAAGTCATAGATTGCTCAAAAAAGGATGTTATTTTACTTGTATGTGGAATCATAGAGATTTAAATGATCCTATTCAAAAAATAGCAGAAGATATTATCGTTAGTTTTGTTCCAAATTATACAAGAGGCACAAGAAGAGAAGATCAACGCCCTATTATAGAAGCGCATAAAGAGCTTTTTGATAATATTATTTATTTGGAAGAGGATTTTTACTTTCATCAAAGTGTAGATAATTATATCAATGCTTGGAGAAGTGTAAAAAATCCTTATTGGGATCTTGAGACTAAAGAAGGCAATGAGTTATTTGAGAAAATCACTGATAAGTTAAAGCAAGAATTACCAAGCAAATTTGATATCAAATATACAACAAGAGCTTGGAGTGCAAAAAAAATATAAAAGAGTGATATTATGGATAGATTAGTTTTTCAAACAAAAGCAAGAAATTTGCAGAATTTAAAAAATATACTTAAAAATGCAAAAGTTTTAGATGTAGTTATCACTTCTTTAAAAGAAATCATTCAAGATAAAGAAGAAGTACTTAAAAAAATTACCAACCTAAATGCGAAAAAACTAATCATCCGTAGTTCTTCTAATAGTGAAGATAGTTTAAAAAGCTCCAATGCTGGAGCTTTTTTAAGTTTGGCTAATGTAGATGCTAGTGATAAAAGCCAACTTTTTAACGCTTTAGAAAAAGTAGGTCATTCTATGCCTAGTGAGAATGATGAAATTTTAATTCAACCTATGCTTTTAGATATTCAAAAATGTGGTGTTGCTTTTAGTGTAGATAAGGATAATTTTGCTCCATATTTTTGCATAGAATACGATGAAAACGGCTCTAATAGTTCTATCACAGATGGAAGTGCTAAAAATGCCAAAACATATTTTCACTACCGTGAAAATGAAGATATAAAAGATCCATATATGCAAAAAGTTATTTTATTATTAAAAGAACTTGAAAGTTTATATGATTGTAATTTTTTAGATGTAGAATTTGCTTTTAATGAGCAAGATGAACTTTTTTGCTTACAAGTTAGACCTTTAATAATGCAAGAAAAAATCAATCTTTTTGATAACCTGCCTAAAGAAGCTTTACATAGACTTTATAAAAGATTTTTATCTTTACAAGAACCAAGATCTAGAGTGCTTGGAAATAAAGCTATTTTTGGTGTAATGCCTGATTGGAATCCAGCAGAAATTATAGGACTTAGACCAAAAAGATTAGCTTTTAGTCTTTATAAAGAAATCATTACAGATAATATTTGGGCTTATCAAAGAAATAATTATGGTTATAGAGATCTAAGATCACACCCTTTAATCCATTCTTTTTTAGGTATTCCTTATGTAGATGTGAGACTTTCTTTTAATTCTTTTATACCAAAAACGCTTGATGAGAATATTGCTAAAAAGTTAGTTAATTATTATTTAGATAAATTATATGAAAATCATGAGTTGCATGATAAAGTGGAATTTGATATAGTATTTTCTTGTTATGATTTTCATATGGCTGATAAATTAGAACGCTTATTAGATCGTGGTTTTAATAAAAATGAAATCAAACGTATTGAATTTTCTTTGCTAAATCTTACTAATTCTATTGTTAATATTAAAAATGGCTTATGTTCAAAAGATATAGAAAAATCAAAACAAATGATTGTGTATTATGAGAACATTATGCATTCAGATTTTTCACCATTAGATAAAATTTACTGGCTTTTAGAAGAGTGTAAAAGATATGGAACATTACCATTTGCCGGTGTTGCAAGGGCTGCGTTTGTAGCCATGACTATGCTTAATTCTTTGGTGGAAATTGGATTTTTTAGCAAAGAAGAAAAAAATGAATTTTTAAATTCTCTTCACACCGTTAGTAAGACCTTGAGTAATGAATTAACAACTTTAAATGAAAATAATAAACAAGATTTTCTAAAACAATTTGGCCATTTAAGAGCAGGAACTTATAATATTTTATCTCCAAGATATGATGAGGATTTTGATGGATATTTTGATTTAAAACAAAAACGTAAAATTCAAAAAGAAAAGGAATTTAAAATTAGTGATGATAAGTTGCAAAAACTTGATCAAATTTTAAAAGAACATGGAATTGAAGTTAATGCAAAAGAATTTTTTAGCTTTTTAAAAATAGCTATAGAAGGACGCGAATTTGTTAAATTTGAATTTAGTAAGCTTTTATCTAAAGCTATATCACTGATAGAAGATCTTGGAAATTATTATGGAATATCTAAAGAAGATATGGCTCATTTGGATATTAAGAGTATTTTAAATTTATATTCTAGTGTATATTCAAAAAGCCCAAAAGATAAATTTTTGAGTGAAATTAATGAAAGCAAACAAGAATATGAATTAAGTTTAGCTATAAAACTTCCGGCTTTATTAACTGATGCACATCAAATATTTGGGTTTTTTACTAACTATATTCATCCAAATTTTATCACTCAAAAAAGTATTAGTGCTAATATTGCTTTAGAAAATGAACAAGATTTAAAAGGCAAGATAGTGTTAATCTATGCAGCTGATCCTGGATATGATTATTTGTTTACTAAAGATATTGCAGGTTTTATCACTTGCTATGGTGGTGCAAATTCACATATGGCTATTAGAGCTTCTGAGCTTGCTATGCCTGCTGTTATTGGTGTAGGTGAAGAGAATTTTAAAAAATATCTTCAAGCAAAGAAGATTAAAATTGATTGTCAAAGTGAGCAGATATTTTGTCTATGAAATTTATAGCCATCAGTCAAAGAATTTTAGAAAATCAAGATTATTATGAGTTAAGAGAGTGTTTGGCACTTGATTGGGGAAGTTTTTTTAAAAACGAATTAAGTGGTTTTTTACCTCTTCCATTGAGTTATGAGATTGATTTTAAAAATTATATCCCTAGTATTAGTGCTGTGATTTTAAGTGGGGGTAATGATTTAAACTCTTGTAAATCTTCTTTTGTTAATCAAAAAAGAGATGAATATGAGAAAAACATTATAAAATATTGTATACAAAATAACATTCCCTTGCTTGGGGTTTGCAAAGGAGCACAGATGATTGCTTCTTATTTTAACTCTACTATTTGTCCTTGTAAAGGACATGTTGGAAATCATGAAGTATATTTAAATAATCAAATAATCAATGTCAATTCATATCATAATTTTGCTATTAAAACATTAGGTAATGAGCTTGAGGTGTTAGCAAATGCAAAAGATGAAACAATAGAAGCTTTTAAGCATAAAAAATTTAGTATTTATGGTCTAATGTGGCATATTGAAAGAGAAAATGGTATGAGCGAAAAAAGTATTTTTAATGCGTGGTTAAAGGATATAAAATGAGAGCTATAATTTTAGCGGCAGGATTTGGTTCAAGGTTAATGCCTTTAACAAAGAACAATCCAAAATGTATGGTTGAATATAAAAATAAAAAAATCATAGATTATGAAATTCAAGCTTTAAAAGAAAATAATATTCACGAGATATGTGTAGTTGCTGGATATTTATTTGATGTTTTAAAGGATTATGTGGGTAAAAATCATAATTTGGAGTTGTTTTATAAAAATGAAAACTATGATAAAACTAATATGGTTCAGACTTTATTTTGTGCTAGAGAATTTTTGCAAAGTTGTATTGAGGATGAGCAAGATTTGATTATTTCTTACGCTGATATAGTTTATTTTAAAGATAGTATAGAAAAACTCAAACAGTCAAAAGATGATTTTGCTGTTGTTGTGGATAAAGCTTGGAAAGAACTATGGGTAAAAAGGTTTGAAAATCCACTTGATGATGCTGAAACTTTAAAATTACATGATGATTTTATAGTAGAGCTTGGCAAAAAAGCAAAAAGTTATGATGAAATTCAAGGGCAATATATAGGCTTATTTAAATTTTCTCATCATTTTTTAAAAGAAGTTTTAAAAACCTATGATGGACTTGATAGAACTTTACTTTATGATGAAAAAGATTTTGAAAATATGTATATGACAAGTTTTTTACAAATTTTAATTAATAAATACAAAAATGCAAAAGCTATAAAAATCAATGGAAATTGGTGCGAGATAGATTTTATGAGTGATTTGAGAGTGGAAATTTAAGAGTTTCTACTCAAAACCTTCCTATCAATCTTCCCATTTGCATTTAAAGCAAATTGTTCTATTTTAACAAATTTTTTAGGTATCATGTAGGTAGGAAGTTTGTCTTTTAAAAAGTTTTTAAAATCTAACTCTTCCTTGCTTTCATAAAAACAAATAATTTCTTCTTCAAAAATACAAGCACAATTTCTTACATTCTCATGAGAATTGATAATACTTTCTATCTCTCCAAGCTCTATGCGATGACCCATATATTTGATTTGATGATCTATCCTTCCATAGCATAAAAGTTCGCTAAATTCATTATAAGCTACCACATCACCTGTTTTATAAAGCAAGTCTAGGTAATTATCATGTAAAGGATTTTGCACAAAAGCTTGCTTTGTTTTTTCTTTATCGTTGTAATACCCTAAAGAAAGACAAGTTCCTCTTACATAAAGCTCTCCTTTAACTCCTACTTGACTTGGAGTAATTAAATTTAAATTCTCATCAAAGACTAAAAGTTGGGTGTTTTTACATGCTTTTCCTATAGGCAAAAGCTCATCATCACTAAATTGTCTATTAACTATGTAAAAAGAGCATACATCGGTAATTTCAGTAGGTCCATAAAGATTAGCAAATAAAGTATTAGGAAGATGTTTGCGCCAAATGTTGAGTTGTTTATTTGGCATGATTTCACCACAAAAAAGAATTTTGTTTAAATGCCTTAGTGTAAAGGCTTCAAGAGCATTAGTATTAGCAAAATAAATCAGCACAGAAGGTACCCAAAAAATTGTTGTTATTTTTTCTTGTTCTAGATACTCTAAAATTTTATTTGGAAAAGCAAAAAGATGATTTGGCAGTATATGAAGCGTAGCTCCCATTTTAACAGAGCTAAATATATCTAATATGCTATTATCAAAGTAAAATGGTGCTTGATTAGCAAGTATATCTTCATGACTTAGCTTAAAAGTTTCACATACCCAAAAAGTATAATCAATCACACTTTTATGACTTATACTTACTCCTTTTGGAGTTCCTGTGCTTCCGCTTGTAAAAAAGACATAAAGTAAATTAGTATCTATGTGATTATTTAAAGCTTTTTCTAAAGCATTTTCATTTACAACAAAGCTTTCAAAATCTTCTGTGAAAATGGTATCAAGATTAAAATCTAAATTTAATTTTTTAGAAGTAATTAAAAGCTTTGGTTTTAAAACTTCTATAACTTTTTCTACACGTTCTTTAGGGCTTTTTTCATCTAAAAGCGTATAAAAATTTCCACTTTTTGCTATACCAAAAAAAGAAAGCAAACAATCAATCCCTTTAGGAAGTATGATTAATACAGGTTCTTGTGTACTTTTAGTAGGAAGTTTAGAAAGAATTTTACTTGCTATTTTTTTACTTAAATCATCAAATTCTTTATAGCTTATGCTTTTACCATTAAACTCAACAAAAGCATTTTTACTTCCAAATTTAGCAACGCTTTCTTGTAAAAAATCATTGATATGAGCTGTCATTTTATTCCTTTAGCAAACAATAAGGGTTATCCTTTAAAGCTTTTAATGTTTTTTCTAAATAGTTTTTCATGTTGATATTTATTATATGAGCATTGGAAAAATTTAAAATATTAAAATTATCATCATTTTTTAAAATAGCTACTTGTTTATCAACATCTAAATCTGAATTTTCATCCAATTTTCTAACATAGTATTTAATATTTTTTTGGAGTATTTTACCATTTTCATCAATAATTTTTCCACTAAAATTTTTAAAATATCTATATGGAACATGAGCTTTTTCTTCTATGAAATGACTAAAAGTATACCCAGCTATTTTAGAGCCAAATAAAACTAGTTTTCCATTTTCTTTGGCTAAAACATCATATACACAATTTTCTCCAAAACAACTTGTAGTGTCTTTTAAAAACAATTCTTCTTTGGCTCCTTTAACGGCAAATGAAAATATAGGATC